>NZ_JBEYYF010000009.1:0-244678 GCF_040645415.1 Pseudonocardia sp. NPDC046786
AGCATGGCTCCACGAGTACAACCACCACCGGCCCCACTCAGCAATCGGGAAGGCCGCGCCCATCACCAGGTTGACCAACCTGGCTGGGCATCACAACTAGCGCTACCGGTCCCGGTCCTTCTCCCGCAGCTGCCGCAGCATCTCCTCCTGCTTGGTCTTCTTCCGCAGCGCCCGCTCCCGCGCGTCGTGGTCGCGCATCCGCTTCGGGTAGCCGACCAGCTGCACGTCGTAGATAGGGATCTGCATCGAGCGGGCCAGCTTCTTGGCCCGGTTCGGGTTCCCGACCCGTCGCCGGGTCCACTCGCCGTCGTGTGCGACGAACACCACCGTCGTCTCGGTCACGGTCGTCCGAGGCTCGACGAACGCCTCCACCCCGATCCGCGCGTTCGTCCATTCCCGCAGGTAGGACTCCGCACTCGGAGCCTTGGCCTGGCCGGAGGACCGGCGGGAACGGAACCTGTCCAGCAGGCCCATGGGCGTCACCCTCTCGTCGGCTCGCACGACATTCCGTACCGCCGGCGGGCGAAACGGACACACGTGATCGGTCAGTACAACGCGCGAGGACCATGATCTGCTCCCGACACCCGCACTGGCGCACCGTGCGGGTAGTGACAAGATGGGCGCCGCACTGCGGCGTCACGGCGGTGGAGGCCCCCGCCGCACGTGACCGGGAGGGAGCTGATCGGTGTCCGAGACGGGCTCAGCGAGCGCGGCCGACCTGGTGATCCTGGGCGGCGGCTCCGGCGGGTACGCCTGCGCGCTGCGCGCCGCCGAGCTGGGGCTCTCGGTCGTCCTCGTCGAGAAGGACAAGATCGGCGGCACCTGCCTGCACCGCGGCTGCATCCCGACCAAGGCGCTGCTGCACGCCGCCGAGGTCGCCGACAACGCCCGCGACGGCGCGAAGCTCGGCGTCCGGTCCACCTTCGACGGTGTCGACATGGCCGGCGTCAACTCCTACAAGGACGGCGTCGTCGGCCGGCTCCACAAGGGTCTCCAGGGGCTCGTCGCCGCCCGCGGGATCACCGTGGTCGACGGCGCGGGCACCCTCGAGGGGCCCGGCGTCGTGCGGGTCGGCGACCGGCTCCTGCACGGCAGGCACGTGGTGCTCGCGACCGGCTCCTACGCCCGCTCGCTGCCCGGCCTGGAGCTGGACGACCGGATCGTCACCTCCGACGCCGCGCTCACCCTGGACCGGGTCCCGGAACGGGTCGTGGTGCTCGGCGGCGGCGTGATCGGCGTCGAGTTCGCCAGCGTGTGGCGCTCGTTCGGGGCCGAGGTCACGATCGTCGAGGCACTCCCCCGGCTGGTCCCCGCCGAGGACGAGTTCTGCTCCACCCAGCTCGGCCGCGCCTTCCGTCGCCGGAAGATCACCGCCCGGACCGGCGTGCGGCTGAGCAAGGCCACCCGCTCCGGCGACGTCGTCACCGTCGCGCTGGAGAACGGCGAGGAGATCGACGCGGACCTGCTGCTCGTCGCGGTCGGCCGCGGCCCCAACACCACCGGTCACGGGTTCGCCGAGGCCGGGATCGCGATGTCGGACGGCTTCGTCACCGTCGACGAGCGGCTCCGGACGAACCTGGACGGCGTGTACGCCGTCGGCGACGTCACCCCCGGGCTGCAGCTGGCCCATCGCGGCTTCGCGCACGGGATCTTCGTCGCCGAGGACGTCGCGGGGCTCGCACCCACCCCGCTGTCCGACGACGGCGTCCCGCGGGTGACCTACTGCGACCCGGAGATCGCCTCGGTCGGGCTGACCGAGGACGCCGCCCGCGAGCGGCACGGCGAGGTGCACACCCTCACCTACGACCTGGCGGGCAACGGGCGGTCGCAGATCCTGCAGACCTCCGGGGCGATCAAGCTCGTCCAGGCGGGCCCGGCCGGCGCCGACGGCCCCGTGGTCGGGGTGCACATGGTCGGCTCACGGGTCGGCGAGCTCGTCGGGGAGGCGCAACTCATCTACAACTGGGAGGCTCTCCCCGCCGACGTCGCCGCACTGATCCACGCCCACCCCACGCAGAGCGAGGCGCTCGGAGAGGCCCACCTCGCCCTGGCCGGGAAACCGCTGCACACCCACGGCTGATCCCGGCCGATCCGTCCCCAGACCCGAACACCCACGCGGAACAAGAGGAGCTCCACCCGACATGGCCGTCACCGTAGAGATGCCCGCCCTGGGCGAGAGTGTCACCGAGGGCACCGTCACCCGCTGGCTCAAGTCCGAGGGCGACACCGTCGAGGTCGACGAGCCGTTGCTCGAGGTCTCGACCGACAAGGTCGACACCGAGATCCCGTCCCCCGCGGCCGGGGTGCTGAAGCGGATCATCGCCGGCGAGGACGAGACCGTCGAGGTCGGCGGTGAGCTCGCCGTGATCGGCGACGCCGACGAGTCCGACGGCGGCGGCTCCGGCGGTGCCGAGCCCGCCGCCGAGGAGGCGGCCGAGCCCGAGCCGGAGCCGGAGCCCGCGCAGGAGGAGGCGGCTGCGCCGTCGTCCGACGAGTCCGGTTCCGGTGCGTCCGGCGGCGGCTCCGGGACGCCGGTCACCATGCCCGAGCTCGGCGAGTCGGTCACCGAGGGCACCGTCACCCGCTGGCTCAAGCAGGTCGGCGACAGCGTCGACGTGGACGAGCCGCTGCTGGAGGTCTCGACCGACAAGGTCGACACCGAGATCCCGTCGCCGGTGGCCGGCACCGTCCTCGAGCATACCGTCGGCGAGGACGAGACCGTCGAGGTCGGCGCGCAGCTCGCGCTGGTCGGCGACGGCTCGGCCGCACCGGCGAGGGAGGAGGCCCCTGCTCCGAAGAAGGAGGAGCCGGCCCCGGAGGAGAAGCCGGAGCCGAAGCAGGAGGCCCCGAAGCAGGAGGCCCCGAAGCAGGAGGCCCCGAAGGCGGAGCAGCCCAAGGCGGAGGCCCCGAAGCAGCAGCAGGCGCAGCCCAAGGGGTCCACCGACACCCAGGGTTCCGCGCCGTCGTCGTCCAACGGGTCCGGCGACAGGCCGTACGTGACGCCGCTGGTCCGTAAGCTGGCCCAGGAGCACGGCGTCGACCTGGGCACGGTGACCGGCTCCGGGGTCGGCGGCCGGATCCGCAAGCAGGACGTGCTGGCGGCGGCCGAGCAGAAGTCCGCCCCGGCCCCGGCGGCCCCCGCCGCGTCCGGCGGTGCGCCGAAGCAGCCGCAGACCGTCCCGACCCGCCCGCAGGACGGCCCGCAGCCGGGCACCACGGTCAAGCTGCCGCGGCTGCGCCAGGTGATCGCCCAGCGGATGAACGAGTCGCTGGCGGTGTCCGCCCAGCTGACCACCGTCCAGGAGGTCGACCTCACCCGCATCGTCAAGCTGCGGAACAAGGTCAAGGAGGACTTCAAGCGCCGCGAGGGCGCCAACCTCACCTTCCTGGCCTTCATCGCGAAGGCGACGATCGAGGCGCTCAAGGCGTTCCCGTCGGTCAACGCCTCGATCTCCGAGGACAACAAGCAGGTCACGTACCACGGCTCGGTGCACATGGGCATCGCCGTGGACACCCCGCGCGGCCTGCTCGTCCCGGTGATCAAGGACGCCGACGACCTGTCGCTGGCCGGGATCGCCAAGAAGATCGCCGACGTGGCCGCCCGGACCCGGGACGCCAAGATCGGCCCGGACGAGCTGTCCGGCGGCACGTTCACGATCACGAACATCGGCTCCGCCGGGGCGCTGTTCGACACCCCGATCCTGAACCAGCCGCAGGTCGGCATCCTCGGCACCGGCGCGATCGTCAAGGAGCCGAAGGTCATCACCGGACCGGAGGGCGACGACGTGATCGCCGTCCGCTCGGTCTGCTACCTGCCGCTCACCTACGACCACCGCCTGGTCGACGGTGCCGACGCCGGACGCTTCCTGTCCGCGGTCCGGGCCCGCCTGGAGGAGGGTGCCTTCGAGGCCGAGCTCGGCCTGTAGGCCCGGCGCCACCCGCCCGACGGTCGCGGCCCGTCCCGGTTCACCCGGGGCGGGCCGCACCCGTACCACCACCGGGTGAACGGGTGATCACCGTCGCCACCCGCCGGGTCGCGCCCGGGCCCGGAACCGGGAAGGATCGCCGCCGTGCGAGTCGTCGTAGCCGGTTCGTCCGGTCTGATCGGAACCGCCCTGGTCGCCCACCTGCGGGGGGCGGGCCACGAGGTGCTGCGCCTGGTGCGGCGCTCCCCCGCCGCGCCGGACGAACGGGGCTGGGACCCCCCGGCCGGCACGATCGAGGACGGCACGCTGGACGGCGTCGACGCCGTCGTCAACCTCAACGGGGCCGGGCTGGCCGACCGGCCGTGGAGCGGGGCGCGCAAGCAGCTGATCCGCGACTCCCGCAACGTGCCCACCGACGTGCTCGCGACCGCGGTCGCCCGGCACGGCGTCCCGGCGTTCGTCAGCGGCTCCGCGGTCGGCTACTACGGCGACACCGGCGATCACGTCACCGACGAGTCGGCGCCGTCGGGCAGCGGTTTCCTGGCCGACGTCTGCCGGGACTGGGAGGCGGCCGCCGCGCCCGCCGCCGACGCCGGCGCGCGGGTCGTGCTGATCCGGACCGGGTTGGTGCTGTCGCCGTCCGGCGGGCTGCTGGCGATGCTGCGCCCACTGTTCCGGGGCTTCCTGGGCGGCCGGATCGGCAAGGGCACCCAGTACATGCCGTGGGTGTCGCTGGACGACCAGGTGTCCGCGCTGCGCTTCGCCGTGGAGACCGGATCGCTGTCCGGGCCGGCCAACATCACCGGCCCGGTGCCGGTCACCAACGCCGAGTTCACCCGGGAGCTGGGCGAGGCCGTCGGGCGGCCCACCCCGTTCTCGGTGCCCGCCCCGGTGGTCTCCACCGTGCTGGGCGAGCTCGGCCGGGAGACCCTGCTCAGCGGGCAGCGGGCGGTGCCGAAGGCGCTGCTCGACGCCGGGTTCCGGTTCCGGCACCACACGGTCGGCGACGCGCTGTCCGCCGCGGTCGGTACGTGAGCACGCCGGACGTCCTGGTCGTCGGCGCCGGCCTCGCCGGGCTGCGGGCGGCCGCCGTCCTGCACCGGCACGGTATGTCGGTGCAGCTGCTGGAGGCGTCCGACCGGGTCGGCGGCCGGATGGCGACCGACGTCGTCGACGGGTTCCGCTGCGACCGCGGGTTCCAGGTGCTCAACTCGTCGTACCCGGCGCTGCGCGCCGCGCTGGCCCCGCACGGCCTGGACTCGCTCGCCGCCCGCGCCTTCGAGCCCGGCGCCGCCGTCCGGGCCGGCGACGGCGAGCTGCACCGGTTCGTCAATCCGCTGCGCCGCCCGGCGTCCGCCCCCGCGACCGCCGCCGACGACCTGTTCGGCCCGCTGGACAAGGCGAAGCTGGTGGCCTGGACGGCGCGGGTGCTGGCCTCTCCCCCGGCGCGCACCGCCACGATGATCGACCGGTCGGCCGCCGACGACCTGGACGCCGCCGGGATCGGCGGTGCGGTCACCGACCGGTTCCTGCGCCCGTTC
The DNA here is from genome assembly GCF_040645415.1 of Pseudonocardia sp. NPDC046786. Lineage (NCBI taxonomy): Bacteria > Bacillati > Actinomycetota > Actinomycetes > Pseudonocardiales > Pseudonocardiaceae > Pseudonocardia > Pseudonocardia sp. NPDC046786. Next base: position 5,468 of record NZ_JBEYYF010000009.1, read on the forward strand.
CTGTCCGGGGTGCTGGCCGATCCGGCGCTGGAGACGTCCGCGGCGTTCGTCCGGCTGGTGTGGCGCAGCTTCGCGCTCGGCACGGTCGTGGTGCCCGACGACGGGATCGAGGCGCTGCCCCGGCGGCTGGCCGCCGCGCTGCCCCCCGGCGCGGTCACGCTGCACACCAGGGTGCACGCCGTGCACGGCGGGGACGCACCGTCGGTGGACACCGACGCGGGGACGCTGCGCGCCCGGGCGGTGCTGGTCGCGGCCGACCCGCGGACCGCGGCGGCGCTGCTGCCCGGCGTCGCCGAACCCCGGCTGAACGCGCTGACCACGTTCTTCCACGTGCCCCCGCAGGCGCCGTCGGCGGCGCCGCTGCTGCACCTGGACGGCACCGGCGGACCGGTGGTCAACAGCGTCGTCCTGACGGCCGCCGCACCCGGCTACTCGGCCGACGGGCGGCCGCTGGTGGCGTCGTCGATCGTCGGCACCCCGGCCGGCACCGGGCTCGACGAGCCCGCCGTGCGACGTGAGCTGTCCCGCATCTGGGCCGTGCCGACCGACGACTGGGCGCACCTGCACACCGCGCAGGTCGACGGGGCGCTGCCGCTGCTGGAGCCCGGCCGGCCGGTGCGCCGCGACGTCGACCTGGGCCGGAACCTGTTCGTCGCGGGCGACCACCGGGACACCCCGTCCACCCAGGGCGCGCTGGTGAGCGGGCGCCGGGCGGCGCAGGCGGTGCTGGCGCGGCTCGGGGCGGCCCGGGTGCGGGGGTAATCTCGCCGGCATGCCCGATCCGCATCAGAGCTGCCGTGCCGGAACCGACCCCGTCCGGGTGGACCGGCTGGGCCGCGTCGAGTACCAGGCCGCCTGGGACACCCAGCGGGCGCACGCCGCGGCGCGCAAGGAGGGCACCGGCCCGGACGTGCTGATGCTGCTCGAGCACCCGGCGGTGTACACGGCCGGGCGCCGGACCCGGCCGGAGGACCGGCCGCAGGACGGCACCCCGGTGATCGACGTCGACCGCGGCGGCCGGATCACCTGGCACGGGCCGGGGCAGCTGGTCGGCTACCCGATCATGGCTCTGAAGGAGCCGATGGACGTCGTCGACTACGTCCGGCGGCTGGAGGAGGCGCTGATCCGGGTCTGCCACGATCTCGGGCTGCCGGCGGCCGGGCGGGTCGAGGGCCGGTCCGGGGTGTGGCTGCCCGCCGCGGGGATGCGCCCGGAGCGCAAGGTCGCCGCGATCGGGGTGCGTATCTCCGGCGGCGTGACCCAGCACGGGTTCGCCATCAACTGCGACGCCGACCTGGGCGACTTCGGCCGGATCGTGCCCTGCGGGATCGCCGACGCCGGCGTCACCACGCTGAGCACCGAGCTCGGCCGGGAGATCACCGTCGACGACGTCACCGGGGCCGTGACCACCGCCGTGCTGGACGCGATCGACGGCCGGCTCCCGGTCGCCGAGCACCCGGTCGCCCGGATGGTGGACCTGATGAGCGGGCTCGGCTGATCGACCGCTTCTCCGTAGTTCCGTAGAATGATCGGGTGACCGCAGACCGCCTGGCCGATCTGGAACGCCGCGTCGAGCAGCTCGAACAGCGGCTCGCCGCGGCCCCGGCCGTCGCCGACCCCGCCGTCGCGCCCGCCGCCACGGGGACCGGGACGGTGCGCTACTCCGGCGAGGTCGCGCTGCACGGCGAGGTCCGCTGGACCATCGAGTACGACGCCGGCGCCGCGCTCGCCCTGGACGACGAGCCGCGCACCGCGGTGCTGGCCGCGCTCGGGCATCCGGTCCGGGTCCGGATCGTCCGCGGCCTGCTGCACGGCCCGCGCGGCACGGCCGGACTGACCGAGGTCGCCGAGCTGGCCTCGACCGGCCAGCTCTACCACCATCTCAGGGCCCTCACCCACGCCGGCGTCGTCGAGCAGGACGGCCGCGGCAGCTACCGGATCGCACCGCGCGCCGTGGTGCCGGTGCTGGTGCTGCTGACCGCGGCGGCGGACCTCGGCGGGCAGCTCGGATCCTGAGCCGCACCGCGGTCAGCCGAGCCGGCCCATCACCGACGCGGCGAACTGCTCCAGGTGCTCCAGATCGGACAGATCGAGGATCTGCAGGTAGAACCGGGTCGCGCCGGTCCGCTCGGACCAGCGGCCGAGCTGGTCGACGATCTCGCCGGGGGTGCCGGCGAGGCAGTTCGCGCGGACCTCGTCGACGTCCCGGCCGACCGCGGCGGCGCGCCGGGCCAGCTCGGCGTCGTCGCGGCCGAGGCACAGCATCTGCGCGACCGAGTAGGTGAGGTCGGCGGGATCGCGGCCGATCGCGCGGCAGGCGTCGTGCACCCGCCCGAACTGGGTGGCGACCACGCCGGCGTCCTGGAACGGCACGTTGAACTCGGCGGCGAAGCGGGCGGCGAGCGCGGGCGTCCGGCGCCGGCCGATCCCGCCGACGACGACCGGCGGGGCGTCCTGCACCGGCCGCGGCAGCGCCGGCGAACCGGTGATCGTGTAGTGCGTGCCGCGGTGGTCGAACCGGTCGCCGGGCGGCGTCGCCCACAGCCCGGTGAGGATCTCCAGCTGCTCGGTGAGCAGCTCGAACCGCTGCCCGACCGGCGGGAACGGGATGCCGAGGGCGGCGTGCTCGGCCTCGAACCAGCCGGCGCCGAGGCCGACCTCGATCCGGCCGCCGGACATCTCGTCGGCCTGCGCCACGGCGACCGCGAGCGGACCGGGCAGCCGGAAGGTCGCGCTGGTGACCAGCGTGCCGAGCCGGATCCGGGTGGTCTCGCGGCCGAGCGCGGCCAGGGTCACCCAGGCGTCGGTCGGGCCGGGCAGTCCGGCCCCGGCACCGCCGTCGCCCATCGCCAGGAAGTGGTCGGAGCGGAAGAAGGCGTCGTAGCCGGCGTCCTGGGTCGTGCGGGCGACCCGCAGCAGATCGGAGTAGGTCGCGCCCTGCTGGGGTTCGGTGAAGATCCGGAAGTCCACGGTGCCGCACGGTAGCCGCGGCCGGGCCGGCCCGCGCCCGCTACCGTCGCCGCCGTGTACCCGCTCCCCGATCTCACCGGCCGCACGGTCCTCGTCACCGGCACGACGTCGGGGCTCGGCCCGGCGCTGTCCGCCGCGCTGGCCGGGGCCGGGGCCCGGGTCCTGATGGCGGCCAGGGACACCACCCGCGGCCAGCTCGCGGCGGAGCGGGCCGGCGGCGAGCTCGTCCTGCTGGACCTCGCCGACCTGGCCTCGGTCCGCTCCGCCGCGGTCGAGATCCGCGAGCGCACCGGCGACCGGCTGGACGTGCTGGTCAACAACGCGGGCGTCGCGATGGGGCCGCGCGCCGAGACCGCGGACGGCTTCGAGCTGCAGATCGGCACGAACCACCTCGGCCCGGCCGCGCTGACCTGGCTGCTCATGCCGGCGTTGCGCGCGGCGGGCGACCCGGAGCAGCCGTCCCGGGTGGTGCTGACGTCGAGCCTCGGGCACCGGACCGGCCGGCTCGACGTCGACGACCTGCACTGGCGCGCCCGCCGGTACTCCCCCAACGCCGCCTACGGGGCGTCGAAGCTGGCGAACCTGCTGTTCGCCGCGGAGCTGGACCGCAGGCTGCGGCTGGCCGGCGATCCGGTGCTGTCAGTGTCCGCGCACCCGGGGATGACCGAGTCGTCCCTGATGCAGAACTCGTTCCGGCGGGGCGGCCGCAGCACCCGCTGGGACCGCGCGTTCGGGATCCTGGACCGCATGATCACCCAGCCGGTCTCCGACGGCATCGGGCCGCAGCTGGCCGCCGCGGCCGGGCCGGTGCACGGCGGCGACCACCTCGGCCCGTCCGGCCCCGGCGAGCTGCACGGGCCACCCGGTCCGGCCCGCCGTTCCGCTGCGGCACAGGACCCGGTGCTCGCCGGCCGGCTGTGGGACGTCACCGCGGCCGCGACCGGCATCACACCGGACCCCGGGCGTACGGTGTGGGCGTGACCGTCGCACCCGAAGGCCGCAAGCTGCTCCGCCTCGAGGTCCGCAACTCGGAGACCCCGATCGAGCGAAAGCCCTCCTGGATCCGTACCCGCGCGAGGACCGGCCCGCAGTACACCGAGCTGAAGGGCCTGGTCCGGTCGGGCGGCCTGCACACGGTGTGCGAGGAGGCCGGCTGCCCCAACATCTACGAGTGCTGGGAGGACCGGGAGGCCACGTTCCTGATCGGCGGCGAGCAGTGCACCCGGCGGTGCGACTTCTGCCAGATCGACACCGGCCGGCCCGCCGATCTCGACCGTGACGAGCCGCGCCGGGTCGCCGAGTCGGTGCAGCAGATGGGTCTGCGCTACTCCACCGTCACCGGCGTCGCCCGCGACGACCTCGACGACGGTGGCTCCTGGCTCTACGCCGAGACCGTCCGGCTGATCCACGAGATGAACCCGGGCACCGGCGTCGAGCTGCTGATCCCGGACTTCAACTCGCGCGACGAGCAGCTCGGCCCGGTGTTCGACGCCCGCCCCGAGGTGCTGGCGCACAACCTGGAGACGGTCCCGCGGATCTTCAAGCGGATCCGCCCGGCGTTCCGCTACGAGCGCTCCCTCGAGGTGATCACCAAGGCCCGGGAGAAGGGCCTGGTCACCAAGTCCAACCTGATCCTGGGCATGGGCGAGACGCCGGACGAGGTGACCGCCGCGCTGCGCGACCTGCACGCGGCCGGCTGCGAGATCATCACGATCACCCAGTACCTGCGGCCGACCAAGCGGCACCACCCGGTGGAGCGCTGGGTGAAGCCGGAGGAGTTCGTCGAGCACTCGAAGGCGGCCGAGGAGATCGGCTTCGCCGGGGTCATGGCCGGCCCGCTGGTGCGCTCGTCGTACCGGGCCGGGCGGCTCTACGCGCAGACGGTCGCGCACCGCGGCGAGGAGCTGCACCCGGACCTCGCGCACCTCGCCGACTCCGGTCCGGCCGCCCAGGAGGCGAGCTCGCTGCTCGCCCGCAGCTGACCACCTCGGCGCACCGTTGATCGCGGCGGGGACGTAGTCTGGGCACATGCCCGGCAAGCCCCGCAAGCCCACGCCCGAAGAGAAGAAGGCGCGCAAGGCCGCGAAGAAGGCCGCGTCGAAGCAGCGCCGCCAGCAGATCTGGCAGGCGTTCCAGATGCAGCGCAAGGAGGACAAGAAGCTCCTCCCGATCATGATCGGCGTCTTCGTCGGTGCGATCGCGCTGCTCACCCTCATCGGCTGGTTCTTCGGGATGACCTGGTTCTTCGTCCCGTTCGGCGTGATGATCGGCGCCCTCGGGGCGTTCAGCGTGTTCGGCAGGCGGGTGCAGCGCTCGATCTACACCAAGGCCGACGGGCAGCCGGGCGCCGCGGGCTGGGCGCTGGACAACATGCGCGGGCAGTGGCGGATCACGCAGGGCATCGCGGGCACCACGCACCTCGACGCGGTGCACCGGGTCGTCGGGCGGCCCGGGATCATCTTCGTCGCCGAGGGCGCGCCGCACCGGGTGAAGAGCCTCATCGCGCAGGAGAAGAAGCGCACCGCGCGGGTCGCCGGCAGCATCCCGATCTACGACGTCCTGGTCGGCAACGAGGAGGGCCAGGTTCCGCTCAAGCGGCTCCAGCGGCACCTCATGAAGCTGCCGCGCAACATCTCCGCCGCGGAGATGGACTCGCTGGAGAACAAGCTCAACGCGCTCGGCACCCGGACCGCGGCCATGCCGAAGGGCCCGCTGCCGCAGGGCGCGAAGATGCGCAGCATCCAGCGCACCGTCCGCCGCCGCTGAGCCCCGGCGGGATCAGCCGCGCAGCACCCGCACCACGATCGTCGTGCTGGCGCGGTCGTGCCAGCCGCGGCCGTCCTGGTCGCGGATGAACGGCGGGAGCATCAGCGCGATCAGGGCGGTGCGCAGCAGCGCCCGCGGGATGCCCACGTAGTTGGCCATGTCGGTGCGGGCGACCCGCATGCCGAGCGCGATGTGTCCCGGGCTCATGCCGAACACCGACACCATCAGCGCGGTGATCACGAACCAGGCGCCGAGCACACCCCAGCTGAAGTCCGGGGTGCCGATCGCGTCGGTGCCGGCGACGAACAGCACCAGCAGGTACGCCAGCGCCCAGTCGATGCACACCCCGCCGATCCGCCTGCCGAGCCCCGCCACCGAGTAGTGCCCGGTCTCGGGCAGGCCGAAGCGCTGTCCGGGGTACCCGGCCGGCTGTACACCGGGGCCGTCGGAGGAACCGGGAAGCCAGGACTCGATCCAGCGGGCCATGCCTTCTAGCCTAGGCGTCGCAGCGGGACCGCCGCCGTCGGCCATGACCGGACATGTGGGACGAATGTGATCGTCATCCCGGTCCGGTCAGTTAACGTCGGCGAAACAGGTGAGTGATGGGTGGGCAACACGGCACTCCTACCGTCGCCCACGATCTCCACCAGCGATCGAAGGAGCCCGAGAGAGTGTTCAGCAACGCCGAAGAGGTACTCAAGTACATCTCGGACGAGAAGGTCGAGTACGTCGACATCAGGTTCTGCGACCTGCCCGGCGTCATGCAGCACCTCACCGTCCCCGCCAAGACGGCCGGCGACCTCCTGGAGAACGGCGCCGCGTTCGACGGTTCCTCCGTCCGCGGCTTCCAGGCGATCAACGAGTCCGACATGGCGCTGTTCCCGGACCCGGCGACCGCCCGCGTCGACCCGTTCCGCAAGCACAAGACGCTGAACGTCAACTTCTTCGTGCACGACCCGGTCACCGGTGAGCCCTACTCCCGTGACCCGCGGAACATCGCGCGCAAGGCGGAGGAGTACCTGGCGGCCTCCGGGATCGCCGACACCGCGTTCATGGCGCCGGAGGCGGAGTTCTACGTCTTCGACTCCATCCGGTTCGGCACCGACCCGCACCAGGCGTACCACCACATCGACTCCTCCGAGGGCTGGTGGAACACCGGCCGCGAGGAGGCCGGCGGGAACCTCGGCTACAAGGTCAACTACAAGGGTGGCTACTTCCCTGTCCCGCCGGTCGACCACTACGCCGACCTGCGCGCCGACATCGTCAGCACGATGCAGGACTCGGGCTTCGAGGTGGAGCGCGAGCACCACGAGGTCGGCACCGCCGGGCAGGCGGAGATCAACTACAAGTTCAACACCCTGCTCCACGCGGCCGACGACATCATGCTCTTCAAGTACCTCGTGAAGAACGTGGCGTGGCAGAACGGCAAGACCGCCACCTTCATGCCGAAGCCGCTGTTCGGCGACAACGGCTCGGGCATGCACGTGCACCAGTCGCTCTGGAAGGACGGCCAGCCGCTCTTCCACGACGAGTCCGGCTACGGCGGCCTGTCCGACACCGCGCGGTACTACATCGGCGGCCTGCTGCACCACGCGCCGTCGCTGCTGGCGTTCACCAACCCGACGGTGAACTCCTACCACCGCCTGGTCCCGGGCTTCGAGGCGCCGGTCAACCTGGTCTACTCGGCCCGGAACCGCTCGGCCTGCATCCGGATCCCGCTCTCCGGTGACAGCCCGAAGGCCAAGCGCATCGAGTTCCGCTGCCCCGACTCGTCGGGCAACCCGTACCTGGCGTTCTCGGCCATGCTGATGGCCGGCCTGGACGGCATCAAGAACAAGATCGAGCCGGCCGCGCCGATCGACAAGGACCTCTACGAGCTGCCGCCCGAGGAGGCCAAGGACATCGCGCAGGTCCCGTCCTCGCTCTCCGCGGTCATCGACAAGCTGGAGGAGGACCACGAGTACCTGCTCGAGGGTGGCGTTTTCACCCCCGACCTGATCGAGACCTGGATCGCCTACAAGCGGGAGAACGAGATCGACCCGCTGCGGCTCCGCCCGCACCCGTACGAGTTCGCGCTCTACTACGACGTCTGATCCAGGCGTTCCGCCGATCTCGCGGTCGGCGTGAGAACGGCGGTCGACCCGGCACGGCGCCTCCCCGGCGCCGGATCGGTGTCGACCGCCGTTCTTCGCGTTCGTGCGCCACGAACGGGGAGCGGTCCGGCCGTCGGCCGGGCCCCGCTCTCGTCAGAGACGTTCGACGCGGTCGGCCTGCGGACCCCGGTCGCTCTGCCGCACCGCGTACCGGACCCGGTCGCCCTTCTCCAGCGTCTCCGATCCCGCGACCACGGACACGTGGACGAACAGATCGTCGCCGCCCGCGTCCGGGGTGATGAAGCCGAAGCCGCGGTCGCCGTCGTAGCGCGCCACGACGCCCTCGCCGCCCCGGGCCGGCACGTCCCGCGACGCCGGCGCCACGGCCGGTGCCGATCGCCGCGGCGGCGGCGCGGGCTCGGCACCCCGGACCAGGTGCACGTCGCGGGCCTGCGGGCCCTTCTCGGACACGGCCACGTCGTAGGCGACGCGGTCGCCCTCCGCGAGCCACGTCAGCCCCTCGGCCAGGGCCCGGGCGTGGACGAAGACGTCCTCGTCGCCGGAGTCGGGGTGGATGAAGCCGAAGCCCTTGTCCTCGTCGTACCAGGCCACCGTGCCGTCAGCGCTGTCGGCGCCGTCTGCGCCGACTGCCGAGGGGAGGCCGGCCCCCGGTCCCAGCGGGATCACGTGCCCGGCCTGCGGGCCGCGCTCGCCATCGACGACCAGGAAGGCCACCCGCTGCCCCTCGACGAGCACACCGCCGGTCACGATGGCGGAGCTGTGCACGAACATGTCGGCGCCGCCGCCGTCGGGCGCCGCGAAGCCGTAGCCCTTGCCCGGCTCGTACCAGCTGACGGTGCCGAGCAGCCCCACGACGCCGCCGGCGGCCGCGTCGGCGGTGACGCGAACACGCAGCGCCTGCGGCCCGCGGTCGTTCTCCCCGACCTCGAACTCGACGGCCTGGCCCTCGCGCAGCACGTTCGCACCGTCCCCGACGATCTCGGAGGCGTGCACGAACACATCCGGCGAGTCGTCCTCGGGCGCGAGGAAGCCGAAACCTCGTTCGGCGTCGAACCAGCGGACGGTCCCCTGCGGCATCAAAAGCTCCAGATCGAGTGGGCGGGTACTGGCCCCAGTCTCCCCGACCGATCTCGCGGCCGGTCGGGCCGGGCCCTCGTCGTACCCGGGTGACGGTCCGCGGCCACGCCGCGCCGACGCCTCAGACCGGGGCACCGCCGTAGCGCTCCACCACGCACCGCCCGGCCAGCGCCGGAAGCCCGGCCAGGACGGCACCCAGGGCGTCCATCCGGTGCCGCTCCCCCGCCAGCCAGGCCCGCCCCCGCCCGGTCCCCGGCACGGCCGCCCGCACCGCCGCCAGGACGGGGCCCGGATCGGCGGCCGCGTGCACGAACACCGTGCCGAGATCGGCCGCGGTCGGCATCAGCTGCTCCTCCGCCGCGTCCGGCACGACCGCGACGGCGATCGCGCGGTCGCCCGCGCGCAGCGCGGCCACCCGGGCGGCGAGCGCGGGCTGGGCCGGATGGTCGGCTACCAGCAACGTCCAGTCCACCGGGCCGGCGGGCAGGTCCGGCACGTCGTGCGGCCCGTCGACGACGACCGCGGCGCCGCGGCGGACCCCGGCGGCCCACCGGCCGAGCGGTCCCCCGTCGTGCGCGACGACGTCGACGTCGATCTCACCGCTGGCCGCGTGCGGGTGCACGGTGACCGGGCGGGCCGCGGGCATCGGCTCGGCCCGCAGCATCAGGTACGCCCCGGGCCGGGCCCCGGCGAACCGCCCCGCGCGGTCGTCCAGGGTGATGCGGACCGTCCGCGGGGTGAGCTGCTCGACCCGTAGGACGGTCGTCGCCGACGGGCCGCCGGGCGCCGCGGCCGCGGTGGGTGCCGCGGTGGGCGCCCCGGCGCGGAGCAGCTCAAGCCAGCCGGCCAGGGTGGGCCGTTCGGCCAGGCCCAGCAGATCGACGTCGAACCCCGCGCTCTGCCAGCGCTCGACGAGCAGCATCAGCCGGACCGAGTCGATGCCCAGGTCGAGCAGGTCCTCGTCCGGGCCGACGCCGTCGAGCCCGCCGGGGACGACCGCGGTGAGCTCGGTGTGCAGCCAGCCCGGCCCGGGTGGGGCGGTCACCGGCCCTCCGCGGGCACCGGGGTGAACGCCGCCGACAGCTCCGCGAGCGAGGTCACCACGCCGCACCGGCGGGCCACCCAGTCGATCGCGGTGTCGTGGTCGGCCCGGGAGAAGTCGGCGACCCCGTCGCCGACCAGGAACGGCTGGACGTCGAGCATGAAGGCCTCGATCGCGGTGGCCAGGCAGCCGATCGAGGCGTACACGCCGGTGATCAGCAGCTGGTCCCGCCCGAGCCGGGTGAGCTCCTCGCGCAGCGGGGTGCGCTGGAACGCGCTGTAGCGCCACTTGACCAGCTGCAGGTCGCCCGGTTCCGGCGCCACCTCGTCGGCGATCGCCTCCAGCTCGGGTGCGGTGTCGACCACCCCGCCGATGCCGGCCCCCCACATGTCGGTGAGCAGCCCGCGTTCCTGCGCGGTCTGCCGGCCCGGCTGCGCGGTGTAGATGACCGGCACGCCAGCGGCGCGGCAGTCGCGCAGCAGCCCGGCCAGCCCGCCGAGCAGGCCGGGCAGCGGCCGGTCGCCGGGCGCGAACGGGCGCAGGAAGTAGCGCTGCATGTCGTGCACCAGCAGGGCGGCCCGCCTCGGGTCGGGTCGCCAGCCGACCCGGCCCGGCGGGAAGTCCGCCGGGTCGGGCGGGTCGTAGGGGTCGATGCGCCCGAGGGAACGTCCGGTGGTCATGCGTCCAGCCCTTCTCCGGTGGTGCTCACGGCTCCGCGTCCAGCCCGACGGCATCGAGGAACGTCCGGAACTTCGCCCGCGTCTCGGCGAGCTCCGCGCCCGGCTCGGAGCCGGCGACGATGCCGCCGCCCGCGTAGAGCCGCAGTGCCGCGCCCCGGACCTCGGCGCAGCGCAGGACGATCGCCCACTCGCCGTCGCCGCGCCCGTCGGTCCAGCCGACGACACCGGTGTAGTAGCGGCGGTCGTATCCTTCGGCCGCCGCGATCAGGTCCCTGGCCGCCCCGAGCGGCACCCCGCCGACGGCCGGTGTGGGGTGCAGCGCCTGGGCGACGTCGAGCGATCCGGTCCCCGGGTCCCGCACGGTGCCGGTGACCCGGGTCGAGAGGTGCCACATCGACGGGGTCCGCACCAGCACCGGCTCGGGCGGCACCACGAGATCGGTGCAGAGCGGGGCCAGCCGGGCGGCGAGATCGTCGACGACGGCCCGGTGCTCGCGGCGGTCCTTCTCCGACGCGACCAGGGCGGCGGCCCGCGCCCGGTCGGTGACCGGGTCCGGGTGCCGCGCGGCCGAGCCGGCCAGCGGGTTGGACACCACGGCCGTCCCGCGCCGGGACACCAACAGCTCCGGGCTCGCGCCGACCAGCATCCGGGTGCCGGGCTCGCCGGGATCGGAGACGTCGGCGGCGAACACGTGGCCGCAGGCGTTGCGGTCGGCCAGCCTGCGCAGCAGCGCCCCGATCGGGACCGGCCCGTCACCGGTCAGGTCGAGCGCCCGGGACAGCACCACCTTCTCCAGCCCGCCGGCGCCGATCGCGCGGACGGCCGCGGCGACGCCCGCCAGGTAGTCCGGCACCGGCGGGGTGTGGCCGACCCGCCAGCGCCCGGGCAGCGCGGGCGGGACACCGGGCAGCCACCGCGGCGGACGGCCCCGCTGCACCCGGCGCGGCACCAGCAGCCGTGGCGGGGTCGCCGGATCGAAGCCGAGCGCGCCGACCACGACCGGCTCCGGCACGCCTGTCGCGCGCGCCGTCGCGAGCAGCGACGACGCGGTGTCCGACCAGCGGTCGGCGGGCTCCGCCTCCGCGGGTGCGACGGCGGTGCCGCGGCCCAGCAGGCTCCCGTACGGCGAGGAGAAGAAGTAGTCCCCGTGCCGGTAGCCGGGCAGCGGCGACGGCGCCGGGACGCCGCCGGGCCGCTCCGCGGTGACCTCCGGCGGGGTGAGCTGGCCGGTCACCGCAACGGGTCCCTTCCCCGGCGGGCCGGTGGTCGGCGGCACACCGGCTCAGACCGCGAGCGCACGGGCCGGCCGAACCCCGGGCGCCGCCCCGGCCCGCAGGCCGAGCACGGCGTCGAGGATCTCGCCGCTGCGGACGGCGACGTTGGACAGCAGCGTCGACGCCAGGCCGTGGGTGTGCTCGGTCGCGCCCTGGACGAACACCGGGACGTCGGTGCCGCGCAGCGGCAGCCGGTAGTCCCGGCCGACCGGGATCCGCCCGCGCTCGTCGCGCAGCACGGTCAGGCCGCCGTCGAGGAAGCGGGCCGGGTCGCCGGAGCGGTAGCCGGTGGCGAACACGACCGCGTCCGTCCGCAGGTCGGAGCGCAGGCCGTCGACCGCCGACCGGACGGTGACGTCCGCTCCGTGCCCGGTCGCCGCGAGATCGACGACCTCGCTCATCCGATGGAAGTGCAGGCGTTCCCGCCCGGCGACCCGCTCGGCGTAGTGCTTCTCGTACAGCTCGCCGATCAGGTCCGGATCGACCACCGAGTAGTTGGTGTTGCGGTGCCGCTCGGTGATCCGCTGCCGGAGCTCGGGGGCGCTGCGGTGGAAGTCGTCGACCGCGTCCGGATCGAAGACCCGGTTGGCGAACGGGCTGTCGTCGGCCGGGCTGTAGCCCCACCGTCCGAACACCGCGTGCACCTCGGCGCGCGGGAAGCTGCGGTGCAGGTACTCGACCGACTCGGCCGCGCTCTGGCCGGCGCCGACGACCACGAACCGGCGCGCCCGGTCCCCCAGCCCGGCGACCAGCCGCTCGACGTTCGGCACCAGGTCGCGGTTGTGCCAGACGCGGTCGCCCGCGGTGACCCCCTCGGGCAGGTGCGGCACCAGGCCGGTCGCGATCACCACCGCGCGGGCCCGGTACCGGACGACCGCCCCGCCCCGGCGGGCCTCGACCTCCAGCACCGGTCCGGCCGGACGGACGGCGGTGACCTCGGTCCCGTAGTCCACGACGTCGTCCAGCCGGGCGGCGGCCCAGCCGAGGTAGTCGTGGTACTCCAGCCGGGTCGGGAAGAACGTCTGCCGGTTCAGGAAGTCGATCAGCCGGCCCCGCTCGGCGAGGTAGCTGAGGAACCCGAAGGTGCTGCTCGGGTTCCGGACCGTGGCCAGGTCCTTCACGAAGTTGACCTGCATCCGGGCGCCCGGGATCAGCATCCCGCCGTGCCAGCCGAACCGGGCCTGGCGTTCGAGGAAGCGGACCGACAGCGGCTCGGCGTGCTCGGTGGCGGCGACGGCCAGTGCGAGGTTGCCCGGCCCGAAGCCGATCCCGACGACGTCGAGGACCGGCCCGGTGCCGCCGATCTCACCCACCGGCGTGCTCGCGCGCGTCGCGCTCCATCCGCTCGACCAGACTGCGTGGCCGCATATCGGTCCAGACCTGCTCGATGTGGTCGAGCACCTCCTGCCGGCGGCCCGGGCCGAACGCCACGGTCCAGCCGGAGGGGACCTCGGCGAACGTCGGCCAGAGCGAGTACTGGCCCTCGTCGTTCACGAGGGCGTGGAACTCGCCGTCCTCGTCGTCAAACGGGTTCGTCGACATGGGTTGCAACTCCAGAGAGCGAGGCGCTGTGACGCCGGGGTTAACGTAGGGAACCCTAAGCTGTGATGTGGTCAGGTTTAGTTAGGCCGATCCGGTGATAGGTGGGTCACGGCGACGGAGCGGCTAACTTCAGGGTTCGGAAGACCTACACAGCGACCCACCCGACAGAGACGGGCCGAGGCGCCCGGCCCCGGACACACGTCGGCGCCGCCCGGCAGAGCCGGACGGCGCCGAGGTGGGTTCGCGGCCTAGCGGCCGACGGCCTTACGGCCGGTGACCCGGTTGTAGATGATCAGGACGATGATCGCCCCGATGATCGAGCCGATCCAGCTCGACGGCGAGAACTCGCTGAAGCCGGTGAAGATGCTGGCCAGCGCACCACCGACGAACGAGCCCACGATGCCGAGAATGATCGTGCGCACGATGCCGATGTCGTCCTTGCCCGGCACCACCGCGCGGGCGATGAAGCCCGCGACGAGGCCCAGCACGATCCAGCCCAGAATGGTCCACAGCATGGTTTTCCCCTTTCGTCCGGTTCGTCCCCTCGACGGACCGTCGCGACCTTGGTGAGTCGATCTGACACCGAGTGACCAGTGGAACGCCGATCGAAACGTTGCCGAGAGTAAACCTCCTGCGTGGTCCCGGCATGCAGGAAACGCCCCTGCACACCCGATCCGGGGTCCCCGGATCGATAGGAGGGTCGTCCCGGATGCGCCGGTCGGGGAGGATGGGGCCATGACCGGCCCGGACACCGCGAACGACCCCGTCCCCGCGCTACGGCTGGACTGCGCCCGCCGGGCCGACGGGAGCTTCGATCCCGCGTTCACCGCCACCCTGCGGGACGCGCTGCACCGGATCGGGTTCCTGCGGCTGCACGGGTTCGGCGCCGCACCCGGTCAGGTCGCGGAGCTGATGGCGGCGGCGGCCGCGTTCTTCGACCTGCCCGCCGCGCAGCGCCTCGCGCTGGACAACCGGGAGTCACCGCACTTCCGCGGCTACACCCGGCTGGGCCACGAGATCACCGCCGGCCGGCCGGACGCCCGCGAGCAGATCGACTTCGGTCCGGAGCTACCGGCCCGGCCCCGCGCCGAGTGGGACGAGCCGTACCGGCTGCTGGAGGGCCCGAACCGCTGGCCGGACGACACCGTCCCGCAGCTGCGGGTCCGGGCGCACGCCTGGGCCGATCTGATGGCGCGGGTCGCCGGCGAGCTGACCCGCGCCCTCGCCGCCGGGCTCGGCCTGCCCGAGGACCACTTCGATCCGCTGTTCACCGGCGAGCCGCACTGGTTCGGCAAGGTCATCCGCTACGTCGGACCGCCGGCGGGCGAGCCGCTCGCGCCGGACGCGCAGGGCGTCGGCCCGCACGCCGACTGGGGGTTCCTCACCCTGCTGCTGCAGGATCCGGCCGGCCCGGTCGCCGGGCTGCAGGCGCGCCCGCCGGGATCGGGCTGGGTGGACGTGCCGCCGCACGGGGACTCGCTGGTCGTCAATGTCGGCGAGATGCTGGAGGTCGCGACCGACGGCTACCTGGTCGCCACCCCGCACCGGGTGCTGGCCTGCGAGCCCGGTGCCACCCGGCAGTCGGTCGGGTTCTTCTGGTCGCCCCGGCTGGACGCCCGGCTCGATCCGGTGCCACTGCCACCCGGGCTGGCGGAGCAGGCACCGGGTGTGCACGAGACCGCGCAGAACGCGCTGCTGCCCCGGTTCGGGGACAATGCGCTCAAGGGATGGTTGCGTTCACATCCCGAGGTCGCGATCCGTCACCACCCGGATCTCGTCCGGGCCGCGCGCGGTACGGTGAGCGCAGAATCGGTCCAGTGATCCGCTCGCGGACCGCGTGCGCGGAGACGTTGACAGGGGGCCGGACCGGCTGGTTGACTCGCAGGTACCGTGTTCCACGTCACACCGTGTGACGGCTGTAATCGCCTGACCACGAAGTGTGACGGACCGCCGGTGTACGTCCCGGCCACCACCACGCGATGACCCGCACGCGCTGCTCCGCCCGCGCGTGCCCACGCACGTGCACGATCCTTCCTCGGCGGCAGGATCGTGTCCCCTCCGCGCCCCCGGGCTGACCTCGTCGCCCGGGGGTGCGGCTCGTCCGGGACCGGCCGCGACGCGCGCGTGCTACTCGGCGCCGGTGACCGCGACCAGCCCGGCCGCCTCGATCCCGGCCAGCGCCGCCGCCTCGTCGTTGAGCGAGGCGTCGCCGGTCACGCCGACCGCGCCGAGCAGCGCCCCGGCTGCGTCCGTGACGAACACCCCGCCGGGCACCGAGAGGATCTTCCCGCCGGCCAGATTGGCGACCGAGGTGAAGAACTCCGGCGAGTCGGCCGCGCGGGCCGCGATCGCCCGGTTCGTCATCCCCAGTGCCAGCACGCCGCTGGCCTTGCCGACGGCGAGATCGGGCCGCAGGAAACCGGAGCCGTCCTGGCGGGCCAGCGCGACGATCGCACCACCCGGGTCGAGGACCGCGACCGTCAGCGGATTGAAGCCCTGCTCGGTGCCGTGCTGCAACGCCGCGACGGTGATGGTCTGTGCCTGCTCAAGGGTGATCGTCATGTCCAGCACCCTGCCATCACCGGTCCGTGGACGCTCAGCGCGGGGTGAGCGCCAGCAGCGGGATCGTGCGGTCGGTCTTGCGCTCGTAGCCGGCGAACACCTCGTTGTCGTCCTTGATCCGGGTCCAGACGCGGTCCCGGTCCGCACCGGTCAGCTCGGTCGACCGCACCTGGAAGGTCTCGGCGCCGCCCGTGCCGTCGGACACCTCGACGACGGTGTCCGGGTTCGCCTTCAGGTTGTGGTACCAGGCCGGGTTGTCCGGCGCGCCCGCCTTGGAGGCGACGATCACGTAGCTGTCGCCGTCGGCGAACCAGCGCAACGGGGTGACGCGTTCGGTGCCGCTGCGTGCGCCCACGTGGTGGACCAAGATCATCGGCAGGCCGGTGAAGGGCTCGCCCACCTTCCCGTCGTTCTCGCGGAACTCGCGGATGACGCGGCTGTTGAAGTCCTCTGCCATACCGGTGATCCCATCACGCCGGGGCCCCGCCCGGGGCGAACACCACCCATCCGGCAGCCGCCGTCGCCGCGACCGAGGCGAGCACGAAGAACGCCACCCAGGCGCCGCCGGACAGCGGGGTCAGCTCGGCGAGCCGGTCGGCGTCGGAGTGCCGCAACCGCCCGCCGCGCCGGCCGCGGCGCAGCTCCAGGCAGGCCTTCACCCCGCCGAACAGCAGGAACCAGCTCAGCGCCGCCGCGAACCCGGTGCGCAGCTCCTCGTCGGCCCGCAGCGCGACCAGCACCAGCAGCGCGCCGGTGGCGACGACGGCGAGCCCGCCGTAGACGTTGCGGATCTGCAGCAGCGTGACGGCCAGCAGTCCCGCCCCGATCCAGAGCATCGCGCCGGCCGCGTCGGCGCCCACCAGGACGGCGCCGCCGAGCCCGAGCAGCGGCGGGAAGACGTACCCGGCGAGGAACATCGCGACCACCCCGGGGCCGCGGCCCGCACCGGTCGAGTAGGTGACACCGGAGGAGTCCGCGTGCAGCCGGATGCCGGTCAGCCCGCGCCCGACCAGCACCGCGACCAGGGCGTGGCCGCCCTCGTGCGCGATCGTCACCGCGGTCCGGGTGAGCCGCCAGGTCGGCCGCCACGCCACCACCACCAGTGCGAGCACCGCCGCCAGCAGCGACGCGGGCCGGGCGGCGACCAGCTCGTAGCCTCGGGTGATCAGCTCCAGGGGGGCGGCCACCCGACCAGTGAACCAGTGGCCGCGGACCGGTCAGACGGCGGCCGGCACCTCCTCGGCGAGGCGCAGCGCAGCGGCCCCGCCGGCCGCCGCGCCCGGCAGGTACATCAGGTCGACGAAGGCGTGCGTCGCCGCCGCGTCGGCGGTGCTCGATCCGGGCGGCAGGTCGACCCGCAGCACCGCGCCGATCGCGTCCGGACCGCGGCCCGCGGCGGCCGCCTCGGCGCGCAGCCGTTCCACGGCGCCGACACGGCGGCGGTCAGGTCGCGCGTCCCCGGCGTCACGACCGGCAGGAACCCGTCGGCGCGCCGCGCGATCCGGCGCAGGGCGGGCGGCCGCCGCACCGAACTGCGGCAGACCGAATCCGATTCGCACTTGACCTCCGGTCGCTGGAACCCGCGACGCTGTCCCCCGTGACCGCATCGCACACCGGAGATCATCCCGCGCTGACGATCGGCCGGCTGGCCGAGCGGACCGGGGTGCCGGTACGCACGATCCGCTTCTGGTCTGACGAGGGACTGGTGCCCGCCGACCGCAGCGCGTCGGGCCACCGGGTGTACGACGCGGCCTCGGTGGCCCGCCTCGACCTGGTCCGGACCCTGCGCGAGCTGGGCCTGGGCCTCGACGACGTGCGCGCCGTGCTGTCCCGCCGGCGGGGGGTCGGCGAGGTGGCGCAGGCGCACGTACGGGCCCTGGAGAGCCGGATCCGCGAGCTCAAGGCACAGCGCGCGGTGTGCGTGCTGCTCGCGCGGACCGGCACCGACGACACCGAACCCGATGAGAGGACCGTGACCCTGATGAACGATCTCGCCCGGCTGTCCGCCGCCCAGCGGCAGAACCTGATCGACGAGTTCGTGACCGAGACCTTCGCCGGCACCGACCCGGACGCCCCGGGTGCCGGCATCGCCGAAGGGATGCGGACGCTGCCGTCCGAGCTGCCCGACGACCCGACGCCCGAGCAGGTCGGTGCCTGGGTGGAGCTGGCGGAGCTGGTCGCCGATCCCGGCTTCCGGGCGCGCTGCCGGGAGATGGCCGTCACCGGGTCGGACGGCGCCGCGCAGCACCCGCAGCCGGACCCGGCGGCGGTGATCGAGCACGCCGGCCCGGCCGAGGCCGCCGGCGTCGACCCGGCGTCCGCCGAGGGAGCCGCCGTGCTCGCACGGATCCCTGGCGTCGACGGGCTCGATCGCGCCGCGCGGCTCCGGACGGCGGAGACCATCGAGCTGTTCTCCGACCGGCGCGTCGAGCGCTACTGGGCGCTGCTCGGCACGCTCAACGGCTGGCCCGGCCGGGCCCCGACCGTCCCGGCGTTCGAGTGGCTGGCCCGGGCGCTGCGTGCTCAGGACTCCCAGCCGTAGAACACCCGCTCGACGACGGCGCGGGCCCGCCGGGTGGTGCGCCGGTAGTCGTCGAGGAACACCCCCGGATCGCCGCCCGCCGGGTAGCCGAGCGCGGCGGCGACGGCGGCCAGCTCCCGCCCCGAGCGCGGGAGCTGGTCGCCCGGCTTGC
This sequence comes from Pseudonocardia sp. NPDC046786, assembly GCF_040645415.1. Classification (NCBI taxonomy): domain Bacteria; kingdom Bacillati; phylum Actinomycetota; class Actinomycetes; order Pseudonocardiales; family Pseudonocardiaceae; genus Pseudonocardia; species Pseudonocardia sp. NPDC046786. The sequence continues at coordinate 24,188 of NZ_JBEYYF010000009.1, forward strand.
CCTTCACCAGCATGATGGCGTTGCGGGCGCCGGTCGCGGTCCGCCAGCCCTCCTCGAGCTCGCGGGCGTCGTCGTCGTCGATCAGGCCGGCCTCGGCGGCCTCCCGCAGCCCCTCCAGGGTCGAGGTGGTCCGCAGCTCCGGCAGGTCGCCCGCGTGCTGCAGCTGCAGCAGCTGCACCGTCCACTCGACGTCGGCGAGCCCGCCCAGGCCGAGCTTGGTGTGCGTGGACCGGTCCGCGCCGCGGGGCAGCCGCTCGGCATCCACCCTGGCCTTGATCCGGCGGATCTCGGCGACCGAGGAGTCCGCGATCCCGTCGACCGGGTAGCGGATCGGGTCGATCATGGCGGTGAACTCCCGGCCCAGCGTACGGTCGCCGGCGATCGGCCGGGCCCGCAGCAGCGCCTGCGCCTCCCACACCTCGGCCCAGCGGGCGTAGTACTCGCGGTAGGACGCCAGCGTGCGCACCATCGGGCCGGACCGGCCCTCCGGGCGGAGGTCGGCGTCCACCGGCAGCTCCGGGTCCGGGCTCGGCGAGCCCAGCAGCCTGCGCACCTTCTCCACCACCCGGGTGGCCCACCGGACGGCGTCGTGGTCGCTGACGCCCTCCGCCGGGGCGCACACGAACATCACGTCGGCGTCGCTGCCGTAGCTCGACTCGCCGCCGCCGAGCCGGCCCATCCCGATCACCGACAGCAGCGCCGACCGCTCCTCCTCCGCCCGCAGCACGGCGTCCAGTGTGGATGCGATCACCGCCTCGTTCACCGAGTTCAGCGCCGCGCACACCTCGTCCACCTCGACCAGGCCGAGCAGGTCGGCGCAGGCGATGCGGAGCATCTCGTGCCGCCGGTAGGAGCGCGCCGACGCGACCGCGGCCTCCGGGGTGCTCTGCCGGGCGACCGTCGTGCGCAGCGCCACCGACACCTCGGCCGGGTCCCGGGTGAGCTCCGGGCTCTGCACGCCGGAGGACGTGGCGAGCATCCGCAGTACCTCGGGCGCCCGCTGCAGCAGGTCCGGGACCAGCGCGGACGTCCCGAGCAGCGTCATCAGCCGCTGGGCGACGGCGCCCTCGTCGCGCAGCAGCCGCAGGTACCACGGGGTCGCCGCGAGCGCCTCGGACACCCGGCGGTAGGCGAGCAGCCCGCGGTCCGGGTCCGGGCTGTGGGACAGCTCGTCGAGCAGCACCGGCAGCAGCGCGCGCTGGATCGACGCGGCCCGCGACACCCCGCCGGTGAGCGCGCGCAGGTGCCCGAGCGCGCCCTCCGGCGACGCCCAGCCGAGCGCCTTCAACCGGGCCTTCGCCGCGTCCGGCGACAGCACGGCGTCCGCCTCCTCCCCCGCCAGCCGGGAGACCGCGGAGAGCAGCGGCCGGTAGAACAGCTTCTCGTGCAGCCGGCTGACCCGCCGCGCGTTGCGCTGCCACTCGGTGACCAGCACCCCGACGACGTCGCGCCGGCCGTCCGCCCGGATCCGCGCCGAGCGGGCCAGCCAGCGCAGCGCGTCGGTGTCGTCGGCGGCGGGCAGCAGGTGGGTGCGGCGCAGCTTCTGCAGCTGCAGCCGGTGCTCCAGCAACCGCAGGAAGCGGTAGGACGCGGCCAGGTTCGCCCCGTCGTCGCGACCCACGTAGCCGCCCGCGGACAGCGCCGCGAGCGCGACGAGCGTGTTGCCCGAGTGCAGGGTGTCGTCGCTGCGGCCGTGCACCAGCTGCAGCAGCTGGACCGCGAACTCGACGTCCCGCAGCCCGCCGCGACCCAGCTTCAGCTCGCGTTCGCGCTGGTGGGACGGGATGTTCTCGACGACGCGGGTGCGCATCGCCTGCACCTCGGCGACGAAGTCGTCGCGGCTCGACACCTGCCACACCATCGGCGCGAGCGCGTCGACGTAGGCCTTCCCCAGATCGGGGTCGCCGGCGATCGGGCGGGCCTTGAGCAGCGCCTGGAACTCCCAGGTCTTCGCCCAGCGCCGGTAGTAGGTGACGTGCCCGTCCAGGGTCCGGACGAGCGCGCCCTGGCGGCCCTCCGGCCGGAGGTTCGCGTCGACCTCGAAGCAGGCCTCGCCGGCCACCCGCATCACCCGGGCGGCCAGCTTCGTCGCCGGCTGGGTCAGCTCGCCGCCGGGCTCGGTGACGAACACGACGTCGACGTCGGAGACGTAGTTCAGCTCCCGGCCGCCGCACTTGCCGAGCCCGATGATCGCCAGCCGCATCTCGTCGGGCGGGTCCTGCTCGGCGGCCGCGACGGCGAGCGCCGCGGTCAGCGCGGCCTCGGCGAGATCGGCGAGCTGCGCGGCGACGTCGTCGACCTCCATCACCGGCAGTGCCGGGTCGCCGACCGCGGCGAGATCGGCCGACGCCAACCCGAGCAGCTCGTCGCGGTAGGCGCAGCGCAGCGCGGCGACCGCGTCGGCGCCGGTGAGCGTGGCCCGGGCGCCGCCGGGGGTGCCCGGTGTCGGGGCGGCCGGATCGGCGCCGACGGCGCGCAGCAGGTTCGCGGAGCGCCGGGCCAGGTCCGGCGGCGGGTTCCCGCGGTCCGGGGTGTCGGCGAGCAGCTCCCAGCGGTCCGGATGCAGGACGAGGTGGTCGCCGAGCGCGGTGGACGAGCCGAGCGTCGCGAAGAGCCGTCCGCGCAGACCCCGGTCGGTGCGCAGGGTCCGGTCGATCGCAGGCCAGGGCGGGGTCTGCGCGAGCCGTTCGACCGCGCGCAGCGCGAGATCCGGATCGGGGCTGCGGGCCAGCGCCCACATGATCTCCTCGCAGCCGGCGACCGGTGCATCGCCGTCCCACCAGCCCAGTTCCCGCAGCATCGCGTCCGCGCCCTGGCCGGTGAGGCCGAGCCGGGCCAGCGACGTCCCCGTCCGCCGTTCCATCACGACTGCCGATCCTGCCCCATCACGCCCCGGTCACGGCACGGTCCCCGCGGCCGGGCGGCCCGGACCCGCTTGCCGGGCGACGGCCGCCCGCCGACGGCCCACCCACCCCGCGCCGGTCGGGGGGCGCCGCTCCGGGTCCGCACAGGATTCCGCACCTCGCACGGAGCAAACCCGCGCGGGCAGGGCGGGCGCGTCCGGACGGGCGGCGCGGCCGTGGGCGCGCGGGCGATCGGGGGCGGGTGGTCAGGGCGTGGCGACCGGATCGCGGTCGGGATCCGCCAGGGCGTCGAACAGGGCGTCGAGGGTTCCGGCCGACGGCAGGTGACCGGGCTCGACCTGCTCCAGCAATCGGCCGCCGGGGACCAGCGCGATGGTGTCCTCCACCGCGTCGAACGGGACCTGGTCATCGCCGCGGGAGTGCCACGCGGTGATCGGGCGGAGCACGTCGGCCGGGGTGAACCCCCACCGACGGACCTGCAGCCGGGCCTCCCTGGCCGGACCCGCGTACCCGGTCGCCAGGTTCGCGGCCAGCGCCCGCTGCATCGGCAGGTGCCCGGCGAACGCGGCGACGAAGCGGTCGTGCTCACCCGCGAAGTACGACCCGACCTGTTCGGGGTCACCGGTGCCGAAGAACTCCCAGGCCCGCAGGGACGCGTCGGGATAGTGGCCGCGGACGGCGTCGTCGTACACGTAGGGCAGACCGGACAGCAGCCACCCGGCCCGCACCCGCTCCGGGCGGAGCGCGGCGAGGGCGTAGGTGTAGGGCGCGCCCGCCGAGATGCCGACGACGTCCACCGGGGCGCCGAGCAGCTCCAGCAGCGGGTCGACGATCCTCGCCCAGTCGGCCACCGACCGCATCTGCGCGGGTGCCGACCCGCCGTATCCCGGTCGCTCGACCGCGACCAGCCGGATGCCGGTCCGATCCGCCCGGTCGGCCCAGCCCTCACCCAGTTCGGCCGACCCGAACAATCCGTGCTGCAGCAGGACCGGGGGCCCGTCGGCCCGCCCGTACTCGGCGTATCCGAGGGGCAGCCCGTGCCCGCCGGTCAGTGTCCGTCGCTCTCCCACGGCCACATCGTAGGCAAGGCATGCCTTATTTCACGAGCCGATGACGGCCGTCACGCGGATCTCCACCCGCATCGCGGCCAGTCCGAGCGCGGTCACCCCGGTCTGGGTCCACACCGGTGCCCGGCCGCCCAGGCGCGCCCTGAACTCGCGGGTCATCACGTCGTTGTGGTCGGCGCCGATGGCGTCCGCGCCCGGCGTGAGCTTGTGGTACGAGTTCACGTGCACCACGTCCGCCCAGCTCGCGCCCGCCGCGGCCAGCGTGCGGCCGACGTTGTCGAACGCCCCCACGATCTCCCGCTCCAGGTCCTCCGGGATCGCGAGCCCGTCGTCCCAGCCGCCCTGGCCGGAGATCTCGACCCGGTCGCCGATCCGCACCGCCTGGCTGTACCCGAGCTGCTCGCGCAGCACCTCGCCGTACCCGGGGGTGGCGTGGAACGACACGGCCGAATTCACTTCACTCATGAACTCAAGCTACAACTCATGACTTCACATGTAAAGTGATTGCATGGAGACCGGAGACACCGGCAACGACCTGCGCTGGCTCGACCCGGACGAGAAGGAGGTCTGGACCGGGCTGCTGTCCCTGCTCCTGCTGCTGCCCGGCCGGCTCGAGTCGCCGTTGCAGCAGTCGCACGGGCTCACCCTGTTCGAGTACCTCGTGCTCAGCCACATGTCCGAGGCGCCGCAGCGGCGGCTGCGCATGAGCGAGCTCGCTTTCCTCGCGAACGGGTCGCTGTCGCGGCTGTCGAACGTGGTGAAGCGGCTCGAGCGGCGCGAGTGGGTCGAGCGGTCGCCCGACCCCGACGACGGCCGCTACACGATCGCCGCACTCACCGGGGCAGGGCTCGCCGTGCTGCAGGACGCGGCCCCGACCCACCTGCGGTCGGTCCGCGAGCTGGCCCTGGACCGCCTGGACGCCGACGACCGGGCGGCGCTCGCCCGGATCGCCGGCCGGCTGCGGGTACGCCCCAGGGAGTTCTGACGCCCCCGGCTCCCGCTGCCCGTCCGGGTGGAGCGCGAAGCTGCTCTCACCGACCGCCGTCGCGCAGTGGGTGGCCCAGCACGTTCGACACCCGCTCGTACTGTCCCTCGCCGCCCCTGGTGATCCCCTGCGGGAGCGGGCCCGGCACGATCCCGGTGTCGGATCCCGCTACAGCACCGGGAGGTACGTGGCCAGCTCGTGCGGCGTCACGTTCCGGCGGTAGGCGTCCCACTCGGCGCGCTTGTTGCGCAGGAAGAAGTCGAACACGTGCTCGCCGAGGTACTCGGCGACCAGCTCGGAGCGCTCCATGACGTCCAGCGCCTCGGTCAGGTTCTGCGGCAGCAGCTCGTAGCCCAGCGCCTTGCGCTCGGTGTCGGTGAGCGCCCAGACGTCGTCCTCGGTGGCCGGCGGCAGCTCGTAGCCCTTCTGGATGCCGGTCAGCCCGGCGCCCAGGATGACCGCGTAGGCCAGGTACGGGTTGCACGCCGAGTCCAGCGTGCGGACCTCGATCCGGCGCGACGACGACTTGCCCGGCGAGTACATCGGCACCCGGACCAGCGCGGAGCGGTTCGCGTGCCCCCAGGAGACCGCGGTCGGCGCCTCGCCGCCGGTGATCAGCCGCTTGTAGGAGTTGACCCACTGGTTGGTGACGGCGGTGATCTCCCGGGCGTGCTTGAGCACGCCCGCGACGAACGCCTTGCCGGTCGCGGACAGCTCGTACGGGTCGTCCGGGTCGTGGAAGGCGTTGTGGTCGCCCTCGAACAGCGAGAAGTGGGTGTGCATCGCCGAGCCGGGGTGCTCGGAGAACGGCTTGGGCATGAACGACGCCCGCACCCCCTGGGTCAGCGCGACCTCCTTCACGACGTAGCGGAACGTCATGAGGTTGTCGGCCATGGTCAGCGCGTCGGCGTAGCGCAGGTCGATCTCCTGCTGGCCGGGCCCGCCCTCGTGGTGGCTGAACTCGACGGAGATGCCCATCGACTCCAGCGTCTCGATGGTGTTGCGCCGGAAGTGCGGCGCGACGTCGTGGCTGGCCTGGTCGAAGTAGCCGCCGGAGTCGGCGGGGACCGGGCGGGTGCCGTCGTCGGGCAGGTCGCGCAGCAGGTAGAACTCGATCTCCGGGTGCACGTAGCAGGTGAACCCGGCCTCGCCGGCCTTGTTCAACGCGCGGGTCAGCACGTGCCGCGGGTCCGCCCAGGACGGCGAGCCGTCCGGCATCGCGATGTCGCAGAACATCCGCGCCGAGTAGTGCTCGCCGGAGGCGGTCTCCCAGGGCAGCACCTGGAACGTCGACGGATCCGGCTTCGCGACCATGTCCGACTCGTAGACCCGGGCGAAGCCCTCGATCGCGGAACCGTCGAAACCGATCCCCTCGGCGAAGGCCCCCTCCAGCTCGGCCGGGGCGATGGCCACCGACTTGAGGTAGCCGAGCACGTCCGTGAACCACAGACGGACGAATCGGATGTCGCGCTCCTCGAGCGTGCGGAGAACGAACTCCTGCTGGCGGTCCATGCGGCGGAGCCTAGGAAGTCCGTGTTACGCGGAAGTTACCGGGGTGTGCGGGTGCCCCGAGCGGGGCGCCCACCACCCGGCCGGGTCCCGGCGTCACGACGGCATCAGGGTGCACTCGGCGCCCTCCTCCGGCACGGTCAGGTTCACCAGGTAGTCGATCGCGAGCCGGTCCACGCACGGGTCTCCCTGCAGGGACGCGGTGTGCTGCTCGCCGTTGACCGAGATCAGGCTGCCGCCGAGCTGGTCGGCCAGATCGACGCCGGCCTGGTACGGCGTGGCCGGGTCACCGGTGACCGACACCACGACGACCGGCGGGAGCCCGTCGACCAGTGGCGTGTGCGGCTCGCTGGTCGGCGGCGCCGGCCAGAACGCGCAGGCGTCCCGCGCGCCGACCGGCCCGCGCCCGGTGGACCGGAACGGCGCCGCCTCGTCGGCCTGGGTGGCGAGCTCGAGCGCCTCGGCGGGCTCGGTCAGCGCCGGCTGGTTCACGCAGGTGATCGCCTGGAACGCCTGCAGCATGTTGGAGTACTCGCCCTGCGCGTCGCGCCGGTGGTAGAGGTCGGCGAGCTGCATGAGGAAGTCGCCGTTGCCGTTCGCCACCTGGGAGATGCCCTGCTGCAGGGCGGGCCACAGCTGGGAGACGTAGAGCGCCTGGCTGACCCCGGTCTGCGCGTCGTTGAAGCTCAGCATCCGGCCGTCGCCCGCCGGGACCGGTTCGTCGATCAGCGGCTGCATGATCGCCTGGAACGCGGCCGTGGCCTGTGCCGGGTCGGTGCCGAGCGGGCAGTTCTCCCGGGTGGTGCAGTCCTTGGCGAAGTTGTCGAAGGCGAGCTGGAACCCGGCGTTCTGCTTGACCGTGGACTCGATCGTGGTCTGCGTCGGGTCGACCGCGCCGTCGAGCAGCAGCGCCCGCACGTTCTGCGGGAACGCCTCGGCGTACGCGGTGCCCAGCTCGGTGCCGTAGGAGAACCCGGCATAGGTCAGCTGCTCGTCGCCGACCACGGCGCGCAGGATGTCCATGTCCTTCGCGACGTCCCGGGTGCCGACGTTGGCCAGCACGTCGGCGCCGGTGCGCTCGGTGCACCGCTCGGCGAACTGCCTGCTGTGCGCCTCGGCGGCGGCGACGCCCTCCGGCGAGGGATCGGCGAAGACCTTCGCCCGGTCCTCGTCGTTCTCCTGGTCGGTCAGGCACTCGATGAGCGGCACACTGGCGCCGGTGCCGCGCGGGTCGAACCCGATCAGGTCGAACCGGTCGCCCAGGCCGTTCGCCGCCCAGCTCGACGCCTGGCCCGCCATGAACGAGGTGCCCGACGCGCCTGGCCCGCCCGGGTCGGTGAACAGCGAGCCGATCCGATCGCCGGTGGCCTTCTTGCGCAGCAGCGCGATCTGCATCGTCTCGCCGCCGGGCTCCGCGTAGTCCTGCGGGACGGTGACCCGGGTGCAGTCGAGCTCCGGATCGGCGTAGGCCGGCTGGTCCTCGGTGGTGGGCGCGTAGTCGGCACACGGGCCCCAGGTCAGCTGCTGGCCGTAGAACTGCTCCAGCCCCGGCTCGGCGGGGGCCTGCGCCTCGTCGGTGCTGGTCCCGGCGTCCGAACAGGCACCGACCAGCACCAGGACCGCCGCCCCGAGGGCCCCGATGCCGGCCGCCCGCCCGCGGCGCCGCACCGGCAGGGCCCCGGGACGACGCGATGGTGACGCGGGTCCGCCGACCCGGGGACGCAGCATTCGGGGGAGCATGTCCGGAGCATGCCATCGACCCCCGACGGTTCCGGACGCGGCACCGGCCGGTGAGCGTTCCCACACCGCCGCCCACCGCGGCGTCCCCGCTGCCACCCTGGAACCGCCATCGACGGCGAACCCGGGGACCCGTGACCAGCGCGGGCCTCGAGGACGGAAGGAGCTCACCGATGAGCGCACAGGACCTGAGCACACAGGACCACGGCGAGGTCACCGCGCCCTACCGGGCCCCCTCGGCGCCGCCGAGGCGGACCCGCGTGCACCACCTGCTGCAGTGGAAGCAGGAGGGCAGGCGCTGGCCGATGCTCACCGCCTACGACGTCTACACCGCGCAGATCTTCGACGACGCCGGCATCCCGGTGCTGCTCGTCGGCGACTCGGCGGGCAACAACGTGTTCGGCCACGACAACACCATCCCGGTCACGGTGGACGAGCTGCTCCCGCTGACCCGGGCCGTGGTCCGCGGGGCGCGCAGCGCGCTGGTGGTGGCGGACCTGCCGTTCGGCAGCTACCAGGTCTCCCCCGCCCAGGCCCAGGAGACCGCGTTCCGGTTCATGAAGGAGGCCGGTGCGCACGCGGTCAAGCTGGAGGGCGGCGCCCGGTTCGCACCGCAGGTCGAGGCGCTGACCGCGTCCGGCGTCCCGGTGATGGCGCACCTGGGCTTCACCCCGCAGAGCGAGCACGCGCTGGGCGGGTTCCGGATCCAGGGCCGCGGCGACGGCGCGGACCGGCTCGTCGAGGACGCACTGGCGCTGCAGGAGGCCGGTGCGTTCGCCGTCGTGCTGGAGATGGTGCCCGCCGACGTCGCGAAGCGGGTCACCGCGGAGCTGCGGATCCCGACCGTCGGGATCGGCGCCGGCCCGGAGTGCGACGCCCAGGTGCTCGTCTGGTCGGACATGGCCGGGATGAACCGCGGGAAGGTACCGCGGTTCGTGCGCCGCTACGCCGATGTCGGCGGGGTGCTGCACGACGCGGCCGCCGCGTTCGCCGCCGAGGTGCGCGACGGCGAGTACCCGGCCGAGGAGCACAGCTACCACTGACCAGCACTGACCAGCACTGACGCCGCAGGCCCGGTCCCGGCTCCGCCGGGGTTACCGGGGACGCGGCGCGGCGGCAGGGATCCCCGGGACCCCCGGGATGCCGGGGATCCCGCCGCCGGCGCGGTGCCGGGCGAGCATCCGCACGGCCGGGTTCTCCCGGCGCTCCAGCAGCGCCCGCAGCAGCGCCAGCCGCTCGCCGTGGCCGGGCTCGCCGCGCAGCGCGGCCGCCGCGGCGTCGAGCACCGCCTGCGAGCCGCTGCGGACCGCCGGGTCCGACCAGCCGCGCAGCGCGGCCCGGCGGTGCGCGGCCGCGTCCGGGGTGCGCCGGCGGCCGGTCAGGGTGTCGTCGCGCAGCACCCCGGTGAGCAGGCTGAGCAGTGCGCCGGGCAGCCCGCCCCGGCCGCCCTCGGCCGGCTCCTCCCCCGGCACCGCGGCGATCGCGTCGAACGCCTTGAACTCGATCCGGCCGATCTCGCCCGGGATGCCGGCGTGCCGGGTCAGGCTCGGGTCGGTCGGTGGGAGCGCCGCGCCCGGATCCAGGTAGGCCAGCGCGGCCGGGCGCGGCCCGGTCCGCCGGGACGTCCGTGCCGACTCGCCTCCCCACGGCCGCCCCTCCCGGAAAGGCGACGAGAACGACCACGGCACCAGGTAGGGGCTGTAGTAGGTGAGCTTGGCGGCGGCGTCGGCCAGCACCGCCGGATCGGTCCCGGCCTCCGGGAACGACAGGTTCAGGTCCGGCCCCCAGGTGACCATGTGCAGGTGGGCGGTCCGCTCCTCGGGCGAGGACGCCATCAGCTCGCGCTCGTGCGCGTTGGCCGGCGGGTCCAGGTGGTAGGCCGAACGGCCGGGATGGAAGCCCAGCGCGACCGGGCGCAGCCCGTGCCGGCCGGCGACCTCGGCGAGCAGCCGTGCGTCGGCGCACAGCGCGGACTCGGCGGCGTCCACCGAGTCGTGCACGACGGTACGGATCTCGATGCCCTTCGGATCGAACCGCCACAGCCCGCCGTGCTCGTCGAGCCGCTCGTAGCCCTCGGCGTACCACCGCTTGCGCCGGATCCCGGCGTCCCCGATCCGCAGGTCGGCCTGGCCGTCCGGGAGATCGGGCAGCTCGTCGACGACGGCGGCGACCTCGGCGTGGGTCAGCGTCGTGAAGTCGGCGAGCGAGCCGTCCGCCCGGAGCAGGGCGAGCTCGTGCTCGATGCCGTATCGCGCCGGTCCCTGCACCGATCACCCCCGGTTCGCCGCTCATGAGCCCTGAGTGAGCGCTGGACGAGCCTACCGGCGCCGGTGGTCCGTCCGGATGTGATCCGAACCGGACGTGCTCACCCGTTCCGCCCTGGACAACATCGCGCCGAGCGGTCAGCCTGGTGACGGCGGCCACACCAGGTCCGCCCGGGAACCCCGGACCACGGGAGGCGTCATGAGGCTGGGCCGCAAGATCTCCGAGGGATTCGCCGTGGACCACGAGGCCGACCGGGTCGCCGCGGCACAGGAGGGCCCCCGGCCCACCGCCACCGACCCCGAGTTCGCGGACTGGGCACCGGCCGATCACGAGCACCCGGCGCGCTCGGGGTCCCGCGAGGACTGATCGACGTGCGCGCTCCGTTCCGTCGACTGCCGCGGGAACACCCGACCGGCCCGCTGGACGGGCACAAGCTGGCCTTCCCGATGCTGTCCGCGGACGGCACGATGGCCGGCTTCAGCGGCGTCACCCTCGGCCGGGCGCACGTCTACCGCACCGTCGACGACGCGGTGTGCGCGCACGGCTGCCGGCACGCCTGCCCGTCCCGCTGGTGCGACTGCGGCTTCTACTGCTTCCACTCCGACTCCGACGCCCGGGAGCTGGCCTGCGCGCCGGAGCACCAGGGCTCGGTGCTGCTGGAGGTCGCGGTGTCCGGCCGGTTCCGCCGCTACGAGCTGGGCCTGCGCTACTCCCGGCAGCGGGTCCGGTCGGTCCGGATGCGGCCCTGCCGGTGCGGGATGCCGGTGTCCGCGCTCGCCGACACCGGCGCCGGGCAGCGGGGCTGGCGCCGGCTCGAACCGGTCTGTGCCCGTTGCGCGGGCGCCCGGCCGGTGCTGACCCCGGACCGCTTCGCCCGGCTGGCCGGGATCGAGCTGCTGCCCGACGACGTCCCGGCCGGCCCGCTCACCCCGATCGGCGCCCGCGCCGCCGGCGCCGATCCGGATCGGCTGCTCGACGACTCGGCGTTCGGCGGGCGGGACGAGATCGAGGGCGACGCGGTCGCGACGGCCGGGGCGGTCGCGGTGCTCACCGCGGAGATGGCGCTGCTGCAGGCCCGGCTCGACGAGATGGCCCGCCAGCTCGGCCGGGCCACCGCACGGCTCGACGAGCTGGAGGGGCGGAACTGAGCCGGACCGGGTCGGGTCGGGTCGGAATCGGGGTCGTCAGAGCCAGGACGGCAGCGGCCCCGGCAGGTTGCCCGCGGCGTCCCGCAGACCCTTGCCGAACGGCCTGCCGAGCAGCCAGGCGATCAGGTCCGGTGCGCGGCCGCGCACCGTCCCCAGGTCCGCCGGGGCCGAGCCGTCGGTCCCGGCCGGGCCGGGCCCGAACTCCAGCACCTGCCCGGTGCGCGACTCCTCCAGCCGGACGTGCGGGCAGCCGGGCCTGCGCTCCAGGTGCACGACGACGTCGGCGACCAGCACCCGTCGCATCGGGATCGGCAGGTCCTTGAACGACGCCCCGACGTCGAGATCGACGGCGTGGATCCAGACCTCCCTGGCGCGCAGCCACGGCACCGCGGTGACCGGGATCCCGGCGCCCTGCGCGGTCCGGACCCGGGCCGACCAGGCCCGGGCCGGCATCGCCCGGACGGCGTCGGCCAGCCGGTCGGAGGAGGCGACGACGTCGGCCCGGATCTCGTCGGCGGAGCGCGCGGCACCGGCCTCGATGTCTGCGTCGCGGGCCGCCACGCTGCGGTAGGCCGGCGTCTCGATCCCGGTCCGGGCCCAGGTCAGCAGGTTGCGCATCGCGTCGGCGTTGCGGGCGACGTGGGTGAGCACGTGCGCCCGCGTCCAGCCGGCGAGCAGCGACGGCGCGGTGAGCGCGTCACCGCCCATCCGGGTCATCAGGCCCCGCAGGTGGGCCTGGCCGTCACCGGCCCAGGCCAGCGAGTCGGCCAGCGGCGGCGGGACGGTGGGTCGCGCGGCGGGAGGGTCCCCACTCACCGCACGGACCGGCAGACGTTGCGGCACTCGCCGACCCCGTCCACCGCCGTGACGATCTCGCAGCCGTCGGTCAGGTAGCGCGGCGGCGTGCGGGCGTCGCCGACACCGCCCGGGGTCCCGGTGGCGATGACGTCGCCGGGGTTCAGGGTGAGGATCGTGGAGAGGTACACGACCAGGTCGACGACGCCGAACACCAGCTGGTCGGTGGTCGAGTCCTGCATGGTCTCGCCGGCCAGCTCGGACCGGATGCGCAGCGCGCCGCCGTCCGCCGGGTCGGCGGGCAGCTCGTCCGGGGTGACCAGCTCAGGGCCCAGCGGGGTGGAGTGCTCCCAGGTCTTGCCCTGCAGGAACTGCTTGGTGCGCCGCTGGTAGTCGCGCATGCTGACGTCGTTGAGCACGGTGTAGCCGGCGATCGCGGCCCGGGCGGCCTCGGCGTCGGCGTGCCGGACCGACCGTCCGATGACAACGGTCAGCTCGGCCTCGTAGTCGACCCGGTCGGACTCGGCGGGCAGCTCGATCTCGTCCCGGGCGCCGATCAGCGCGGGCGCGAACTTGCCGAAGATCGTCGGGTACTCGGGCAGCTCGTTGCCCATCTCCAGCACGTGGTCGCGGTAGTTCAGCCCGACACAGATGATCTTCTCGGGGCTCGGGACGAGCGGCGCGTGATCCAGGTTCGCGGCGTCGTGCACCGGGCCGTCGGCGCCGGTGGCGTGCTCGAACCAGTCCGGGCGCTCCAGCAGCGCACGGACGTCGGCCTCCCCGGTCTCGACGGCGGTGTCGCCGTCGAGACGCACCGCCCGGTGCCCGGTCGCGGTCCGGATCGTCGCCAGCCTCATCGTGTGCGCGTCCCTCCAGTGAGTCCGTCGGCGGTATCGCCTGGGTCCGGCTGAGAGTCTGCGGCACCGGCTCCGGCGGCCCCACCCCAGGGTGGGGTCGCCGTCCGGCTCAGATGGCGCCGGCCTCGTCGTCGGCGGCCTCGCCACCGCGCACCGGGAGCCCGTCGAACACCGCGGGCGGCTCCCGCCAGGCGTCCTGCGGGGCGCCCGGCCGGGCGGCCGTGACGGCCCGCCACACGCGCTCCGGGGTGCACGGCAGGTCGACGTGCCGCACGCCGAGATCGGCCAGCGCGTCCACCACCGCGTTCTGCACGGCCGGCGTCGACCCGATCGTCGCGGACTCGCCGATCCCCTTGGCTCCCAGCGAGTTCAGCGGGGTCGGCGTCTCGGTGGTGGCCACCTCGAAGGAGAGCATGTCGGCCGCGGTCGGGATCGTGTAGGCGGCCAGGCTGGAGGTCAGCGGCTGGCCCTCGTCGTCGAACAGCACCTGCTCGTGCAGCGCCTGCGCGATGCCCTGGGCCAGGCCGCCGTGCTGCTGGCCCTCGACGAGCAGCGGATTGAGGATCCGCCCGCAGTCGTCGACGGCGACGTGCCGCAGCGGGGTGACCCGCCCGGTGTCGGTGTCGACCTCGACCACCGACACGTGCGCGCCGAACGGGAACGTCGCCCCGTCCTGCTGGGAGTCCAGCCCGACGTGCAGCTCCTCCCCGGCCTGCGCGGCCTGCCGGTGCACCTCGCTCCAGCCGACGGTCGGGCCGCCGGGCACGCCGGTGACGCCGAACCGGCCGTCGTCGGTGATCAGCACGTCGTCGGCGGAGGCCTCCAGCAGCGCCGCGGCGAGCTTGCGGGCCCGGTCGTACAGCTCGTGCGCGGCCTCGGCGACCGCGGTGCCGCCCAGCTGCAGCGAACGCGATCCGCCGGTCCCGGCGCCGCGCGGGACGAGCGAGGTGTCCGACTGCACGTACCGGATGTTCTCCAGCGAGATGCCGAGCCGGTCGGCGACCAGCATCGAGAACGACGTCGCGTGCCCCTGGCCGTGCGCCGAGGTGCCTGCCGACACGGTGGCCGTCCCGTCCTCGTGCACGGTCACCGAGCCGTACTCGCCGCCCCCGCCGCCGGCGGTCACCTCGACATAGGCGGCGACCCCGATGCCGAGCCGGACCGGGTCCCCGGCCGCCCGTCTGCGGGCCTGCTCGGCGCGCAGCTCGTCGTACCCGGCGATCCGCAGCGCCTCGCGCAGCGGCAGGTCGTAGTCGCCGACGTCGTAGGTCGCGCCGGTCGGCGTGGTGTGCGGGAACGCGGCCGGATCGAGCAGGTTGCGCCGGCGCAGCTCCACCGGGTCGATCCCCAGCTCGGCGGCTGCGACGTCGACCAGCCGCTCCAGGTGCGCGGCCGCCTCGGGGCGGCCGGCGCCGCGGAACGCGCCCATCGGGGTGGTGTTGGTCAGCGCGGCGACCGCGTCGTAGCGCAGCGCCGGGATGTCGTAGACGCCGGTCGCCATCAGGTAGGTGGTGCGCAGCGGCAGCGCGCCGCCGAATCCGGCGTACGCGCCGGCGTCGCCGATCACCCGGGCGCGCAGTCCGGTCATCCGGCCGTCCCGGGTGAGGCCCAGCTCGTAGTACCCGACCTGGCCGCGCCCGTGCGGCATCGAGACCAGGTTCTCCGAGCGGGTCTCCACCCAGGTCAGCGGGCGGCCCAGGGCGCGGGCGGCGACGACGGTGGCGGTGTGCTCGGCGAGCACGCCGGCCTTCGCGCCGAACCCGCCGCCGATGTGCGGCGCGATCACCCGGACGTCGCCGGGCTCCAGCCCGAGCAGGCCGGCGATCTGCGCGCGGAAGCCGTGCGGCATCTGGGTGGAGACGTGCACGGTGAGCGCGAACTCGTCGCCGGGGCCACCGGGTTCGACGGCGATCGCGTTGCCCTCCAGCGGCACGGCCGCCACCCGCTGGTTCTCCATCCGGGCCCGGACGACGATCTCGGCGCCGTCCAGCGGGTCCGGCCCGGGACCGCGCTCGCCGCCCGCGAGGTTGCTGCCCAGCTCCGGGAACTGCAGCTCGGCGCCGTCGGCCAGGGCGGCCTCCGGGTCGGTGACGGCGGGCAGCGGGTCGTAGTCGACCTCGACGAGCTCGGCGGCGTCCACCGCGGCCGCGCGGCTCTCGGCGACGACCAGCGCGACCGCCTCGCCGACGAACCGGACCCGGTCGGTCGCCAGCGGCGGGCGCGGGGTCCGCGGGTTCAGCACCATCAGGCCGTGGTGGGCGGGCAGGTCGAGATCGGCGGCGGTGTACACGGCGAGCACCCCGGGCGCCGCCGCGGCGGCGGCCGTCTCGATGCCGGTGACCAGCGCGTGCGCCAGCGGCGACCGAACGAAGGCGACGTGCGCCAGCGACTCGCGGCGCAGGTTGCCCACGTAGGTGCTGCGACCGGTGATCAGGTCGGCGTCCTCGACGCGACGGACCGATGTTCCGAGGATCGAACCAGGCATGTGACCCACGCTACCGGACAACCGGAGGGCCGTCCGGTTAGTCGGGCGCAGCGGCCGGGGTCACGTCGTCGCGTGCGTCTCCACCTGCGGTCGCGCACCGGGCCGGCCCGGTAGCGTCCCGGCCATGCCCGAGTTCCACCACACCGACGTGCTCCCGCTCGGCCCGGACGACACCGAGTACCGCGAGCTCGACCTGCCCGCGGGCACCGTGACCGAGGCCGCCGGACGCACCTTCCTCGAGGTGCCGCCGGAGACGATCACCGGTCTCGTCCGCGCCGCCGTCACCGACATCCAGCACCTGCTGCGGCCGTCGCACCTGCGCCAGCTGCGCGCCATCGTCGACGACCCGGAGGCGAGCGGCAACGACCGGTTCGTCGCCACCGACCTGCTGCGCAACGCCTGCGTCTCGGCCGGCGGGGTGCTGCCGATGTGCCAGGACACCGGCACTGCGATCGTGGTCGGCAAGAAGACCGAGACCGTGCTGACCGGCGGCGACGACGAGGCCGCCGTCTCGCGCGGCGTGTTCGAGGCCTACCAGGAGCTCAACCTGCGCTACTCGCAGATGGCGCCGCTGAGCTTCTGGGACGAGAAGAACACCGGGACCAACCTCCCGGCCCAGGTCGAGCTGTACGCCAAGCCCGGCCTGGACCCGTACTACGAGTTCCTGGTCATGGCCAAGGGCGGCGGCTCGGCCAACAAGACCTTCCTCTACCAGGAGACCAAGGCGCTGCTGAACCCGAAGCGGCTCGCCACCTTCCTCGACGAGAAGCTGCGCTCACTGGGCACCGCGGCCTGCCCGCCGTACCACCTCGCGATCGTCGTCGGCGGCATGTCGGCCGAGTACAACCTGAAGGTCGCCAAGCTCGCCTCGGCCCGCTACCTGGACAACCTCCCCACCGAGGGGTCCGAGCTCGGGCACGCGATCCGGGACACCGAACTGGAGCAGCAGGTGCTGGAGCTGACCCGCAACTTCGGGATCGGCGCCCAGTTCGGCGGCAAGTACTTCTGCCACGACGTGCGGGTGATCCGGCTGCCCCGGCACGGCGCGTCGCTGCCGGTCGGGGTGGCCGTCTCCTGCTCGGCCGACCGACAGGCCAAGGCGAAGATCACCCCGTCCGGGGTGTACCTGGAGCAGCTGGAGCGCGATCCGGCGCAGTACCTGCCCGAGGCCACCGACGCCGACCTGTCCGACGAGGTCGTGCGGGTCGACCTGAACCGGCCGATGGACGAGATCCGGGCCCAGCTCTCGCAGCTGCCGGTGAAGACGCGGCTGTCGCTGACCGGGCCGCTGGTCGTCGCCCGCGACATCGCGCACGCCAAGATCGCCGAGCGGCTCGACGCCGGCGAGCCGATGCCGCAGTACCTGCGCGACCACGCGGTGTACTACGCGGGCCCGGCGAAGACCCCGGAGGGCTACGCGTCCGGCTCGTTCGGCCCGACCACGGCCGGCCGGATGGACTCCTACGTGAAGCAGTTCCAGGAGGCCGGCGGGTCGCTGGTGATGCTCGCGAAGGGCAACCGGTCCAAGCAGGTGGTGGACTCCTGCGCGGCCAACGGCGGCTTCTACCTGGGCTCGATCGGCGGCCCGGCCGCCCGGCTCGCCCAGGACTGCATCCACAAGGTCGACGTGCTCGAGTACCCGGAACTCGGCATGGAGGCGGTCTGGAAGATCGAGGTCGAGGACTTCCCGGCGTTCGTCGTGATGGACGACAAGGGCAACGACTTCTTCGCCGACACCTCCACCCCCACCCTGCAGGTGTCGTTCCGCAGCTGACCGCGGCCGGCCCCGCCGCCCGGTTCAGGCCAGGCGGCGGGGACCGGCGTCGCGTCGGCTGGGCGGGCGGCCGACCGTCACCCTGGCCCCGGTGACGAAGGCGCCCTCCGGGGAGGCCAGCACCGGGTCCAGGGACAGCGACCGGATCTGCGGGATGTCCTCGGTGAGCCGGCCGACCCGCAGAACGACGTCCTCCAGCGCGGCTGTGTCCACCGGCTCGGTGCCGCGGTAGCCGGTCAGCAGCGGGGCGGCGCGGGGCGCCCGGATCAGCCGACGCGCGTCCTCGGTGGACACCGGCAGAACCCGGTAGGCGCGGTCGTCGAGCAGCTCGGTGGCCATCCCGGACAGGCCGAAGGCGAGCAGCGAGCCGAACGACGGGTCGTCGACGACCTCCAGCTTGCAGGACGTGCCCTTCGGCGCCATCCGCTGCACGTACACCTCCTGCGACCCGGTGACCCGGGACAGCTCGGCGTGCGCCGCCCGCACCGCGTCGGCCGAGACGAGATCGAGCCGGACGCCGACGAAGTCGCCGCGGTGCCGCCACTCGTCGGCGGTCGCCTTGATCACCACCGGGTAGCCGACCCGCTCGGCGGCGGCGACGGCTGCGTCCGCGCCGTCGGCCCGCTCGAAGGCGATGACCCGCAGGCCGTAGCAGTCGAGCAGCTCGACGGCCTCGGTGTCGGTCAGCTGGTGCTCGGCGTCCGGGTCGAAGGAAGCGACCAGCCGCCGGGCCCGTTCGGTGTCGATCCCCTCGGGGACGACGAACTCGCCGACCGGGGTGTTGCGCCACTCGGCGTACCGGGTGACCCGGCCGAGCGCCGACGTCGCCCGCTCCGGGCTCGCGTAGCTGGGCACCGATCCGCGGCCGGGGTTGCCGTCGGCCTGCGGCACGGACAGCTCCTCCGGTATCCCCTCGGCGGCGAGGAAGACTGCGAGCACCGGGACGCCCGCGCCGTCCGCGGCGTCGCGCAGCGCGTGCGCGTGCGCGGTGCCCTCGACCGCGACCGGTGGCACGAAGACCGCGATCAGCGCGTCCGGCCGGCCCGGGCCGTCCAGCGCGGAGCGCACCGCGGCCGCGAACTCCGCGGGCGAGGCGCGGGTGCCGACGTCGACCGGATCGGCGGCCGGTTCGAGCCCCTCGTCCAGCAGGCCGTCGGTGACGAGCAGGTTCACCGCGGTCGAGTTGCCGACGACGGACACCCGCCGTCCGTCGGGCAGCGGCTGGTAGGCGAGCAGCAGCGCGGTGTCGAACAGCTGCGGCAGGGTCTGCACCCGGATGACGCCGGACTGCTCGAACAGCGCCTGCACGCTCGGCTCGTCGATCGGTGCGGCGACCGAGGCCAGCGACGGCAGCGGCCCGGTGTGCCGGCCGGACTTCACCGCCACGATCGGCTTCGTCCGGGCCAGCCGGCGCGCGACCCGGGCGAACTTGCGCGGGTTGCCGAACGTCTCCAGGTAGAGCAGCACCTGGTCGGTCGCCGGGTCGGTCTGCCAGTACTGCATGAGGTCGTTGCCGGAGACGTCGGCCCGGTTGCCCGCCGACACGAACGACGACAGCCCCAGCCCGCGGCTGCGCGCGTTCGCCAGGATCGCGGTGCCCAGCGCACCGGACTGGCAGAAGAAGCCGGTGCTGCCCGGGCCGGGCAGCGCCGGGGCCAGCGTCGCGTTGAGCCGGACCGCCGGATCCGGGTTGGCGACGCCGAGGGCGTTCGGCCCGACCACCCGCATGCCGTGCGCGCGGGCCTCGGCGACCAGCCGGCGCTCGGCGACGGTGCCGCCGTCGTCGCCCGCGTCGGCGAACCCGGAGCTGATCACCACCAGCACCTTGACGCCCTTGGCCAGGCAGGAGTCCATGACCTCGTCGATGTTCGCGGCCGGGACGGCGACCACGGCGAGATCGACCTCGTCCGGGATGTCGATCACCGACGGGTAGGCGCGCACCCCGCGCACCGACCGCGCGTCCGGGTTGACCGGGTACACCGGGCCGGTGAACCCGGCCTGCAGCAGGTTGGACAGGACGGTGTGGCCGAGCTTGGTCTCGTCCGCCGAGGCACCGATCACCGCGACCGAGCCGGGGTGCAGCAGGTTCGCCACGCTGCGCGCCTCGGCGGCCTGCTCGCGGGAGTCGCGGACCGCGATCGACTTCTCGGTCGGGTCGATGTCGAACTCCAGGTGCAGCACGCCCTCCGCGAAGGCCCGCTTGACCTGGTAGCCGGCCTCCCGGAAGACGCGCACCATCGCGTGGTTCTCGACGAGCACCTCGGCCTCGAACCGGGACAGGCCGTTCTCCCGGGCGGCCGCGGCGAGATGCTCGAGCAGGATCGAGCCGAGCCCGCGGGACTGGTGGTCGTCGCGCACGACGAACGCGACCTCGGCGGAGGTGACGGGCTCGTCGGTCCCGGCGCCCTGCGACACGGCCGCGCCGCCGCTCGCGGTCAGGCCCTCGTACCGGCCGACCGCGATGATCTCGTCGCCGAGCAGCGCCAGGAACGCGACCCGGCTGCGGTGGTCGACGACGGTGAACCGTTCCAGGTCGCGCGGCGAGATCCGCGGGTAGGGACCGAAGTAGCGCAGGTAGCGGGTGCGGTCGGACAGCTTGGCGTGGAAGGCGAGCAGGGCGTCGGCGTCGTCGGGGGTGATCGGGCGCAGGTGCACGATCCCGCCGTCGGAGGCGACGACGTCGGCCTCCCACTGCCGGGGATAGGGGTAGGGGTGCTCGTGCTGCGGCTCGTCGTCGGGCATGGGTCCGTCCTGTCCGCCGCTCAGTCCCGCGGGTCGTCGGGTTCGAGGCCGTGCAGGGGGAACAGCGCCCGGCGGGTCTCCAGGATGGCCGAGTCGACGCGTTCCCCGAACGACCCGCCCCAGCGCTCGAACGACGGGTCCGCGCCGTCGGACATGGAGACCGGCAGCGGCGCCCGGGTGTTGGTGGACGCCTTCGCCGTCCAGTCCGCCGGGATCGAGGTGTCCGGGTCGAGATCGCGGTCCAGCGCGACGGCCATCAGGTGCGTCCAGGAGCGCGGGACCACCCGGTACAGGGCGTAGCCGCCGCCGCCGAGGATCAGCCACTTCCCACCGGCCGTGGTCTCGGCGAGCTCGCGCAGCGCGTGGTAGACGGCGCGGTGGCCGTCCACCGACATCTCCAGGTTCGCCAGCGGGTCCTCGGCGTGGGTGTCCGCCCCGCACTCGGTGACCAGCACCTGCGGCCGGAACTGCTCCAGCAGCGAGGGCACCACGCCGTGGAAGGCGCGCAGCCAGCCGGCGTCCCCGGTGCCCGGCGGGAGCGCGATGTTCACCGCGTAGCCCTCGCCGTCGCCGCGGCCCAGCTCGCCCGCCCAGCCGGTGCCCGGCCAGAGGGTGAGCGGGTGCTGGTGCAGCGAGATCGTCATGACCCGCGGGTCGTCGTAGAAGGCGGCCTGCACGCCGTCGCCGTGGTGCACGTCGACGTCGAGGTAGGCGATCCGCTCGTAGCCCTGCTCCAGCAGCCAGGCAATCGCGACCGAGCAGTCGTTGTAGACGCAGAACCCGGCGGCCCGGTCGCGCATCGCGTGGTGCAGCCCGCCCGCCATGTTCACGGCCCGGTCGGCGCGGCCCTCGGCGATCTCCCGGGCGGCGCGCACCGAGCCGCCCGCGATCAGGGCGGCCGCCTCGTGCATCCCGAAGAAGATCGGGTTGTCGGAGGTGCCGAGCCCGTGCCCGACGCCGAACGGCGCCTCCGGCGCGGACCGGACGGCGGTCCGGTAGCCGGCGGTGTGCACCCGGTCGAGATCGGCCTCGGTCGCCGGTTCCGGCTCGATCAGCTCGACGCCGTCGAGCACACCCAGCCCGCGGGACAGCTCCATCATGAGCTCGAGCCGCACCGGGTTGAGGGGATGGTCGTCGGACAGCTGGTAGGTGAGGAACTCCGGTGTCCACACGACCGACGTGCGCGCGCTCATGGGAGGGGACCGTATGCCAGACGCGGGGTCACGGTCACTCCCGAGCGGCCCACGGCCGGTCGCCGGTGGCGGCGGGGCGCTGCGGATCCGAGCTCCACTCCGACCAGGAGCCCGGGTAGAGCGCGGCCGGCGCGGCCGGCGTGGTGAGCCCGGACTCCTCCAGCGCGAGCACGATCGCGCAGGCGTTGATGCCCGAGCCGCAGTAGGCGCCGGCCGGTGTCCCCGGCGCCATCCCGGCCGCGCGGAACCGGTCGGCCAGCACGCCGGCGGCGGGCCAGCGCCCGTCCGGCCCGGCGGTGGCCGCCGCCGGGGTGTTGCGGGCGCCCGGGATGTGCCCGGCCCGCGGGTCCACCGGCTCGGTCTCGCCGCGGAACCGGGCCGCGGCGCGGGCGTCGAGCAGCACGCCGTCACGGGCCAGCGCGGCCGCGCCGTCGGCGTCGACCACGGGCATCGCGCCCGGCCGGACGACCAGGTCGCCGGGCGGCGCCGGATCCGGCTCCGGGGCGTCGCCCGCGGTGCCGGCCACCGGCAGGCCGATCGCCTCCCAGGCGGTGAACCCGCCGTCGAGCACCCGGATCCGGCCGGGTGCGACGCCTGCCCAGCGCAGCAGCCACCAGGCGCGCGCGGCGACCGAGCCGTCGACGTCGTCGTAGGCGACGACGAGCTGGCCGGGTGCGTCGTCGCGGATCCCGGCGGCGCGCAGCACGGCCTGCAGCGCGGCGGGCCCCGGCAGCGGGTGCCGCCCGCCCGGCCCGGGCGCCGACGGGCCGGCCGCCAGCTCGGTGTCGAGGTCGACGAAGACCGCACCCGGGATCCGGCGGGCCGCGTGGTCCCCGCGCCCGGGCGGGCCGAGCAGCCGCCATCGCACGTCGAGCAGCACGGGGCGGGTGGTCTCGGGCGGACCGGCCCCAGCCCCCGCAGTGGGGGCGAGCAGATCCGCGAGATCCTCGGGGGCGATCATGGAACCGGACACGCGCCCCATCCTGCCCCGGACGGGCGCACCGTGCCCGGGCGCCGGCCTGGGTAGACTGGCCACCGAATGAAGGGGCCCCACGTGAACGACCTCATCGACACCACGGAGATGTATCTCCGAACCATCTACGAACTCGAGGAGGAAGGCGTCGTCCCGCTGCGCGCGCGGATCGCCGAACGCCTCGGTCAGAGCGGCCCGACCGTCAGCCAGACCGTCGCCCGGATGGAGCGGGACGGGCTGGTCGTCGTTGCCGGGGACCGCCACCTCGAGCTGACCGACGACGGCCGCAGCCGGGCCGTCGCCGTCATGCGCAAGCACCGGCTGGCCGAACGCCTGCTGATCGACGTGATCGGCCTGGAGTGGGAGCTCGTCCACGCCGAGGCGTGCCGCTGGGAGCACGTCATGAGCGAGGACGTCGAGCGGAAGCTGCTCCGACTGCTCGACAAGCCGACCGTGTCGCCCTACGGCAACCCGATCCCGGGCCTGGAGGAGCTGGAGCGGGGCGACGGGCTGTCCGCGTCCTCCTCGGTGCCGCCGGCGCTCGAGGTGGGGCTGCAGCGGCTCGACGAGCTGGCCCGCCGCGGCGGCGGCCGGGTCGAGGTGCGCCGGATCGCCGAGCACGTCCAGAACGACGCGGAGCTGATGGCCGAGCTCAAGCTGGCCGGGATCGTGCCGGGGCACATCGTGGAGGTCGGCTCCATCCCGCGGTTCGGCGATCCCGTCCCGGTGGTCACCGAGGGCGAGAAGGCCACCGTGGCCCCCCTGGTGGCGCACGCCGTCCTCGTCCGGGCGCAGTAGGCACCCCGCACCCCGGGGGCACGACGACGCACCGGGGGGCGGGGTGAGAGGCTCGCACCGTCGGATCGGCACGGTGGGAGGACCGGAGTGAAGCTGCTCGTCACCGGTGGGGCGGGGTACGTCGGCAGCGTGTGCGCGGCACACCTGCTCGCAGCCGGGCACGAGGTCGTCGTGCTCGACGACCTGTCCACCGGGCACCGGGACGCCGTGCCCACCGGAGCGACGCTCGTCGAGGGCGAGCTGGGCGCGACCGCGGGCGAGGTCCTGGCCGGGGGCTCCTTCGACGGCGTGCTGCACTTCGCCGCACGGTCGCTGGTCGGTGAGTCGGTCGAGAAGCCGGAGCGGTACTGGGACGGCAACGTGGTCGCCTCGTTCCGGCTGCTGGAGGCGATCCGCGAGCACGCGGTGCCGCGGCTGGTCTTCTCCTCGACCGCGGCCACCTACGGCGAGCCGGACCGGGTGCCGATCCCGGAGACCGCCGCGACCCGGCCGACCAACCCGTACGGCGCGAGCAAGCTCGCCATCGACCACATGATGACCTCGTACGCGCACGCGCACGGCCTCGCCGCGACCAGCCTGCGGTACTTCAACGTCGCCGGGGCGCACGTGGGCGGCGGGCACCGGCTCGGCGAGCGGCACGCGACCGAGACCCACCTCATCCCGCTGGTCCTGCAGGTCGCCGCCGGCACCCGCGAGTCCATCTCGATCTACGGTGACGACTGGCCGACCCCCGACGGCACCTGCGTGCGCGACTACATCCACGTCGACGACCTGGCCGACGCCCACCTGCTCGCGCTGGACCACGCCACCCCCGGCCGGCACGACATCTACAACCTGGGCAGCGGGCACGGGTTCTCCGTGCTGGAGGTCGTCGAGACCTGCCGCCGGGTGACCGGGCACCCGATCCCGGCGGTCGTGGCGCCGCGCCGCCCCGGTGACCCGGCGGTGCTGGTCGCCGCCGGCGACCTGGCGGCCGAGCAGCTGGGCTGGAAGCCCTCGCGCACCGAGATCGAGCGGATCGTCGCCGACGCGTGGGAGTTCGCCCGCAGCCGCTGACCCGCTCACCGGGAGCCGCCCGGGCCGCCGGTGCCGAGCATCGCGGTGAGCAGCCGTCGCAGCCCGCCGGGGCCCGCGTACGGCGACCGCTCCCCCGGTGTCGTGGCGCCGCGCAGCGAGGTGTCCACCACCGCGGCGAGCACCTGGTCCGGCCGGTCGGTGAGCGTCCGTTCCACCGCGAGCGCGGCCAGCGGCCCGTCGCCGCGCAGCAGCGCGCAGACCGCCAGCAACGCCGCCGGATGCGCCCGCCCGGGCGCGGGCAGCGCGCGGGTCAGCGCCGCCCACAGCTGTTCGGCGTGCGGGGCCTGCGCCCCGAGGCACCGCCGCAGCGCCTCGTCCCGGAACGCCGGGTCGCCGAACGCGGCCCGGAACCGCCGGGCGGACCCGTCGTCGATCGCGAGCCGCCCCCGGGCGGCGTCGGCCAGCGCGGCGTCGAGCAGCGTGCGCCCGGCCGGGCCTCCGGACACGTCCACCGGCGGCGGGTCCGCGGCCAGCCGCTCCCGGCGGGCGCGGTCGGTGGCGCCGCCGGCCAGCTGGTCGCGGACGGCCGCCCGGTCGGGGAGCACCGCCCGGCCCTCCAGCACCGCTGCGGCCGCCGCGAACGGGGTGGCGGCCGGGCCGGGCACCACCCCCGAGCAGTCGCACACCTGCCCCGGCAGCGGGTAGCAGCTCCAGCGGTCGCCCTCCCGGGTGCCGGCCGCCCAGAGCACGGCGAGCGGGACGATGCCGGCCCAGCCGAGCGCGCGGCGGGTGGCGACCGCGACGTCGCGGCGGGTGCGGCGGGCGGGCCGGGCCGGTGTCCGCGCACCCCGGACGACGACGGCCACCGCCTCCGCCGGGCCGTCCCCGGACAGCACCGACACCGCCTCGTCGCACACCCGGCGGACCTGGTGCGGGGCCGGCAGGTCGACCCGCAGGGTGAGCCCCACCCGCCGCCCGCCGCCCGGCCCGCCGATCGCGACCAGGACCAGCGAGTCCTCCGGATGGAAGCCGATCAGCACCGGGATCGCGGCCAGCACCTCCCCGGTGTCGCCGAGCCGCAGCCGTGGCCCGGCCGGGTCGCCGACCGGCGGATCCGGCGGTGCGGCGCCCGGGTGTGGCCGGGCCGGTGCGGGGCTCGGCACCGGCGGATCCGCCGGTGGGGGAACCGGGCGGATCCCGGGCGGTGCGCCGGGATCGGGCTGGGCGGGGATCGTCATGCGGCGATCCTGCGACAGCGGGCCGGGTCCGCGACGGTGCCGGCCCGCGGGCTGTGGACAACCGGCCTCGCGACCACTTCCGGAGGGGGTCTCGTGGACAGGTCCGGCTCCGCGGGCCGCGGAGCGCCCGAACTGTCGGACCGGTCTGCTATCGGCGGCGCGGCCGGTGCCCGGCGGCAGCACCGGACGCACCCCGCCCGGCACCCCGCAACCTGCACCGATGTTCTGCCCGGCAGCGCTGCGCGGCACACCCCGGGGAGGGTAGGAAAGTCCCATGCAGGTCTATCTGGGCGTCGACATCGGGACCTCCGGCTCGAAGGGCGTCGTCGTCGACACCGGTGGCCGGCTGCTCGCCCGGGCCGATCGCGCCCACGACACCGCCCAGCCCCGCCCGGGCTGGGTCGAGCACGACGCGGAGACGATCTGGTGGGGTGACTTCACCGGGATCGTCCGGGAGCTGCTCACCGCCGTCCCGGACGCGGAGCCGGCCGGGCTCGGCGTGTCCGGGATCGGCCCGACGCTGCTCCCGGCGGATGCCGACGGGCGCCCGCTGCGCCCGGCGATCCTCTACGGCGTCGACACCCGGGCCGGGGTCGAGATCGACGAGCTGACCGCCGAGCTGGGCGCCGAGGCGATCCTCGCCCGGGCCGGGACACCGCTGTCGTCGCAGGCGGTGGGCCCGAAGTGGCGCTGGCTGGCCCGGCACGAGCCGGAGGTGCACCGGCGCGCGTCACTGTTCCTGATGTGCTCGTCGTACCTGGTGCACCGGCTCACCGGCGAGTACGTGCTCGACCACCACTCGGCCAGCCAGTGCGACCCGATGTACGACCTCGCCGCCGCGGACTGGGCGCACGACTGGGCGGAGCTGACCGCCCCGGGGATCGAGCTGCCCCGGCTGCTGTGGCCGACCGAGGTGGCCGGGCAGGTGGGCGCCGCGGCGGCCGCCGAGACCGGGCTGCCGCAGGGGCTGCCCGTCACCGCCGGGACGGTCGACGCCTGGGCCGAGGCGACCAGCGCCGGCGTCACCTCACCCGGCGAGGTCATGGTCATGTACGGCACCACCATGTTCCTGATCGAGGTGATCGACCGGGCGCACCCGCACCCGGCGATGTGGACGACCCGCGGCGTCGTCCCCGGCAGCACCACCCTCGCCGCCGGGATGGCCACCTCGGGCGCCATCACCAACTGGCTGCGCGACCTGACCGGCGAGGGTTTCACCGAGCTGGTCGCCGAGGCCGCGCAGGTGCCGCCCGGCAGCGGCGGGCTGCTGCTGCTCCCCTACTTCGCCGGCGAGCGCACCCCGCTGTTCGATCCCGACGCCCGCGGCGTCCTCGCCGGACTGACCACCGGGCACACCCGGGGCGAGGTGTACCGGGCGGCGCTGGAGGGCATCGCGCACGGTGTCCGGCACAACCTGGAGGTGATGCGGCAGGCGGGCGGCGGCACGAAGCGGCTGGTGGCGGTGGGCGGCGGGGTCCAGGGTGGACTGTGGACGCGGATCGTCACCGACGTGACCGGGGTGCCCCAGGACGTCCCCGAGCAGACCGTGGGGGCCGCGCTGGGCGACGCGTGGCTGGCCGCGGTCGCGACCGGCGCGGAGCCCGAACTGCGCAGGTGGAACCCGGTCGCCCGGACGATCGAGCCGGATCCGGCGGCCCGCGAGATCTACGACCGGTACCACCCGCACTACCGCTCGCTGTACACCGCGACCCGGGAGACCGCGCATTTCCTCGCGGAGGAGCGCCGCCGGGCGTACCAGGCGTGACACGCTGTTCACGCGCGGGCTGTTGCCCGGTGCCCCGGCGGCGATGAGGCTGGTCGCGTGACCGACCCGGAGGTGCACCCCGTGTACGACTACGACCTGGTGGTGATCGGTTCCGGCCCCGGCGGGCAGAAGGCCGCGATCGCCGCGGCCAAGCTCGGCAGGCGCGTCGCCATCGCGGACCGCGGGCACATGATGGGCGGCGTCTGCGTCAACACCGGGACCATCCCGTCGAAGACGCTGCGCGAGGCCGTCCTGTACCTGTCGGGGTTCAGCCAGCGCGAGTTGTACGGCGCGAGCTACCGGGTCAAGGCCGAGATCACGATCGACGACCTGCTGGCCCGCACCCGGCACGTGATAGGCCGGGAGACCGAGATCGTCCGCAACCAGCTGCTCCGCAACCACGTCGACATCCTCACCGGCACTGCCCGGTTCACCGACCCGCACACGGTCGTCGTCGAGGGCGCCGGGCGGGGCGACCACAACCGGGTCAGCGCGGAGAAGGTCGTGATCGCGACCGGGACCCGGCCGGCCCGGCCGGACACGGTCGCGTTCGACGGCGAGCGGGTCGTCGACTCCGACCAGGTGCTGGAGCTGGGCCGGGTGCCCGGCTCGATGGTGGTCGTCGGCGCCGGGGTGATCGGGATCGAGTACGCCTCGATGTTCGCCGCGCTGGGCACCCGGGTCACCGTGGTGGAGAAGCGGGACACGATGCTCGGCTTCTGCGACCCGGAGGTCGTCGAGTCGCTGAAGTTCCACCTGCGCGACCAGGCCGTGACGTTCCGGTTCTGCGAGGAGGTGTCCTCGGTCGAGGTGAACGGGAAGGGCACCGTCACCAGCCTCGCCAGCGGGAAGAAGATCCCGGCCGACATGGTCATGTACTCGGCGGGCCGGCAGGGGCTGACCGCCGAGCTGGACCTGGAGAAGGCGGGCCTGAGCGCCGACCCGCGCGGCCGGATCGAGGTGGACAAGCAGTTCCGGTCCACAGTGGAGCACATCGCCGCGGTCGGCGACGTGATCGGATTCCCGGCGCTCGCGTCGACCAGCATGGACCAGGGCAGGCTGGCCGCCTACCACCTGTTCGACGAGCCGGTCCGCCAGCTGCACGAGCTGCAGCCGATCGGGATCTACACCATCCCGGAGATCTCGTTCTGCGGGCACACCGAGGCGGAGCTGACCTCGGCCGCGGTGCCGTACGAGACCGGGCTCGCCCGGTACCGGGAGCTGGCGCGCGGCGCGATCGTCGGCGACTCCTACGGGATGCTGAAGCTGCTCGTCTCCGTGGAGGACCGGACGCTGCTCGGCGTGCACGTCTTCGGGACGAACGCGACCGATCTGGTGCACATCGGGCAGGCCGTCATGGGCTGCGGCGGGACCGTCGACTACCTGGTCGACACCGTCTTCAACTACCCGACCCTGTCCGAGGCGTACAAGGTGGCGGCCCTGGACGCGACGAACAAGATCCGCGCACTGGAGAGCGTGCAGAAGTCCTGATCAGGTGTAGGAGAAGCCCCTGGCGTCCAGCCACGGCTTCGGGTTGATCTTCGTGCCGCTCGGGTCGATGACCTCGATGTGCAGGTGCGGCCCGGTCGACTGGCCCCGGTTGCCGACCTCGGCGATCTGCTGCCCGGCGGTCACCCGCTCGCCCACCGACACCAGCGAGCGGTTGATGTGGCCGTAGACGGTGATCGTGCCGTCGTCGTGCTGCACCCGGACCCACATGCCGAACCCGCTCGCCGCGCCGGAGCTGATCACGGTGCCGTCGATCGGGACGTTGATCGGGGTGCCGATCGGGGCGGCGATGTCCAGGCCCATGTGCTGGGAGCCCCAGCGCGAGCCGAACCCGGAGGTGACCCGGCCGGACACGATCGACACCGCGCCACCGGCGACCGACGGGCTCTCCAGCGAGCCGGTGGCACCGGCGGCCCGGGCGGCCTCGGCGGCGCGGGCCTGCTCGGCGGCGGCCTCCTGCACCTTCGCGATCGAGGTGACGGCGCCGTCGACGGCGTCTGCCGCGCTGGAGTGCACGCCGGCTCCGGCGATGACGGTCTGCGCGGCGACCGAGGCGCCGCCGGCGGCCGGGGTGGCCAGCGCGGCGATCGTGCCGGGATCGGCGATCGGCGCGGCGGCGGGGACCGCCTCGGGCGCCGCCAGGCCGGCCGTGGCGCCGCCGCCGGTGAACGCCGCGGAGGCGGTGCCCAGCCAGCCGGTCACCGGGGCGGGGAGCCCCTCGCCGCCGACCGAGGCGTGCGCGGCGCCGGCGAGACCGCCGACCGCGACGACCGCGGCCGCGATCCGGGTGCTCGCGGAGTAGCGGGGGCGGTCCTCGGCGCGGCGGGCGCGCCGGACGTGCGGACCGGACGGGAACGCGCCGGCCATGCCTCCGACCCCTGCCACCGCGAACTGCGGTGACAGGAGCCCGAGACCCGCGGGCCGACCCTGGGGGGAGCGATGCCGTGCCACGTCTTCCTTCCGGATCGCGGAACGGCGGACAACCCGTGGGGAGCGGGGCAGCCCGTCGGGGGGTCGGGCTGCGTCCGGTTCGTGACCGTTCCGTGATCTGACGCCGACGCTAGCCCGCCGCCCCGCGAGGGCAAACCCGAACGAGTGATGACGAGACCACTGGAAGCCACCGGGCGGTGAGCGGACGCTGGGTGACGAGAGCGGCCATCACCTGCCGTTCATCGCAGGGACAACCGGTCGGTGCGCCGAAGAATCAGCCATCCACCTGCGATGACGGGATCGCGCACCGGACGGGCGAGTGGTACGTCCGTTTGCCGCCCTGTGCTGCCGGTCACTCAGCGTGGTCGAGCGGGCAGGGCCGGGAGCTGCGCCGACGCCGCGGACGCCGCCGGCCGGCAGATCCCGCACACCCGTTCGGCCCACCGGTGCCGCACGGCCCGTACCGCCCCTCACCCGGAACCGCGATTGCCCGCCCGTTCCCCGCCGGGTTGGCTGGGCCGCGTGCGCCGACTCCTGGTCCCCGTGCTGGCCGTGCTGCTGCTCGTCGGCCTCGCCCCCGCGGCCGTCGCCGCCCCGGTCGCGTCGGCGCAGCAGGCGACCCGCTACGTCGCGCTCGGCGACTCCTACGCGGCGGGCGTCGGTGCGGCCACCGACGCGGCGAGCGGGGAGTGCCTGCGCGGGCCCGACGCCTATCCCGCGCTCTGGGCGGAACGGCGCGGGCCCGCGTCGTTCAGCACGGTCGCCTGCAGCGGAGCGACCAGCGGCGAGGTGCTCGCCCGCCAGGTCAGAACGGTCTCCGCGGACACCAGCCTGGTGACGATCACCGCGGGCGGCAACGACACCGGCTTCGGCCCGGTGCTCGCCACCTGCAGCACCGCGCCGGACGACGAGACCTGCTTCCGGGCGGTCCGCGGCGGTGAGCGGATCGCCGAGTTGTTCGCACCGGGCGGGCTGATCTCGGTGATCGTCGCGGTGCGGCTGCAGGCACCGGACGCCCGGATCGTCGTCCTCGGCTATCCGCGGCTGTTCGAGCCCGGCGCGGCCTGCGACGTCCCGGGCGTCCCGAACGCGGCCCGCCGGGAGGCGCTCAACCGGGCCGCCGACACCCTGAACGACGCGCTCGCCGACGCCGCGCAGCGCTTCCGCGGGCAGTTCGTCGACGTCCGCGACGCGTTCGCCGGGCACGGCCTGTGCGGCGCCGAGCCGTGGATCAACCCGCCCGCCGCGGGCAGCCCGGCCGCCTACCACCCGACCGCCGCCGGATACCGGGACGGCTACCTGCCCGCCCTCGACGCCGCCGCCGCCCGACCGTGACCCGTGACCGGTTCGGCCCGGTGTCATCCCGGCGCCGTCCGGCGTGCACCGGGCCGACCGCCCGGCCCGGCAGGATCGGCGACATGCGACACCCCTCCCCCGCCGGACCGGGCCCGGCCGTGCAGGTGGTCGCCCACCGGGGCGCCTCCACCGACGCCCCGGAGAACACCCTCGCCGCCGTCGACGAGGCGCTCGCGCAGGGCGCCGACTCGATCGAGGTCGACCTGCAGCGGACCGCCGACGGGCAGCTCGTCCTGCTGCACGACACCACCCTCGCCCGCACCACCGACGTCGCCCGCGTCCTCCCGGACCGGGCCGCGGAACCGGTCGGGACGTTCACCCTCGCCGAGCTGAAGCGGCTCGACGCGGGCTCCTGGTTCGGTCCCGGGTTCGCCGGGGAGCCGGTCCCCACCCTCGGCGAGCTTCTCGCCCGCGTCGGGGACCGGGCCGGCCTGCTGATCGAGCTGAAGGACCCGGCGTCCTACCCGGGCATCGAGCAACAGGTCGCCGACGCCGTCGGGGCACCGCGGGCCGACGTCGCGGTGCAGTCCTTCGACCACGACGCGTTGCGCCGGTTCGCCGCCGCCGCGCCGGACGTCCCGGCGGGCCTGCTGTTCGACAGCCGGCCCACCGACGCCGAGCTGGACGCCGCCGCGGCCGTCGCCGACCAGGTGAACCCGAGCTTCCGGGTCACCGACGCCGCACTGGTCGCGGCGGTCCGGGCCCGCGGGATGGAGACCGGCGTGTACACCGTCAACACCGGGGCCGACCTGCGCCGCATGATCGACGCCGGGGTGCACCGGATCATCACCGACGTGCCGGGGGCGCTGCGGGCGCTGCTCGGCTGACCCGTCCGGCCGGGCGGCGCGCCCGGGACGAGCGGCACACCGCCGATCGGCAGGTCACGACACCCACCTCACAGGCCCGGACCTAGACTCTCCGACACCCCGATCGGTGGTGGTGAGTGGAGGAACCCGATGACGGCTGTGCGGCGGTTCGTGCTGCTCGTTCCGGCTGCGCTGGTGCTGCTCGCCGGCTGCGGCGGTTCGCTCGCGACCCAGCCCGGCACGTCCCGCCCGGCGACGACCACCCAGGCGCAGGCGACGACGCCGTTCTGTGACGCGGTGCAGGCCAGCCGCCAGGCGACGCAGCCGGTCGGCGGGCTCGGACTCGGCCGCGGACTGGACGACGTCGAGGCGGTCGCCTCCAACGTGCGGCGGGCCAACCAGCAGGTCACCGCGCTGGCCCCGCAGGAGATCCGGTCGGACTTCGACCGGGTCAACCAGATCGTGGAGCGTCAGCTGCAGCTGCTGGAGGCGAACGGCGGCGACACGATCGCCGTCGCCCGCGACCCGGAGATCGCCGAGGCCCGCAGCGACCCCGAGTACCAGGAGGCCAGCCAGCGGATCAACGACTACGTCCGGTCGAACTGCGAGACCTGACCGCCGTCGACGACGACCGGCGACCCGGACCGCCAGCCGAGGTAGCGGTCGGCCTCGACAAGCAGCGCGCCGCCCAGCCACATCGCGACGATCGCGTCGTCGCCCAGGCCGAACACGGTCAGGAACGCCTCCGGGACCAGGTCCACCGGCGACACCAGGTAGGCCAGCGCGAGCAGGAACAGCGCCAACCGGCCCTTCCCCAGGTGCGGGTAGCTGCCGCGCCAGGCGTCGCCCAGCATCGAGGGCAGCGCCCGGACCCGCTGGGCGGCCCCGGGCTCACCGGGGGTGCCCCGCCGGGTGAGGGCACGGAAGAGCGTCGCGAACGCGGCCGTACGGCCGGCACGACGACCCGCGGTCGAAGCAGATGCAGCGCTCATGCCCGGTGCAACGCCCGGGCCGCGCCCGTCGTTCCCGGTGGAACGGTGATCCTCCGGTACGGGATCAGCGCGAGGCGGTGTATCAGTGCGAGGCGATGTAGATGTCGCGCAGCACCCCGGCCTCGGTGCTCATCTCCGCCAGCCGCTGCTTCACCACGTCCCCGATGCTGATCATGCCGCGCAGCCTGCCGTTCTCCACGACCGGCAGGTGCCGGTGCCGCCAGCGGTTCATCGAGGCCATGACCTCGGCGATCGAGTCGTCCGGTGCGCAGGTGACGACCTTGCGGGTCATCACGTCGGCCACGGTGAGCCGGGTCAGGCCGGCGCCGTCGGTGGCGAACCGGCGGACGATGTCGCGTTCGGAGATGATCCCGGCGACCCGCTCGCGGAACCCGTCGTCGGACACCACGAGTGCCCCGATCGCGGGTGGCCCGGCCAGCCGGGCGGCCGCCTCGGCGATCGTGTTCCACGAGAGCACCGTGTGCACCGTGTCGCCCTTGATCCGCAGGATGTCGGAGACCTTCATCGCGTACCTCCATCGCCACCGCCGGAGCACCGAGTGTCCGCCCGGCGGGCGGCGTTGCGCAAGCTAACGATCTGGCCGGCGCACCCGCCGCACCACCAGTACCGCGCCGAGCCCGGCCGCGAGCGCCCCGCCGGCGAACGGCGCCGCGGCGCGCGCCATCTCCCCCGCCCGCACGACGAGCGCCTCCCGGCGGTGGGCGATGCCGGCCGCCAGCCGGTCCAGGCTCGCCCGCAGCTCGGCGGCGGCGCGGACGACCTGGTCGTCGCGGCCGTCCGCGTGCGCGGAGAGCCGGTCGCGCAGGACCGCCGGTGAGACCTCGCTGAGGTCGAGCTCCTCGGCCGAGTCGGACACCTCCGCGGTGCCCGCGGTGTCCCCGTCGGCCGGCCTCCGCCGGTCGTGACGCCCCACGACGCCCCCTCCCTCGCCGAGTCCGGCCGGTCCGGGCCCGTCCGGCCAGTCAACGGCATCGGGCCGGGCCGGGCCAGCGACGACGCGGCACACAACGAACTCTCAGACGCATCTCGTTGCAACGGCGACGCGTCGCGATATATCGTGATGGCACACGAGCCGATCGAAGAGGAGGCTCGCGACGAGAGGAACACACGTCATGACCATGCGAGACGTGCACGGTCTCCGGCGGCCGTTCGGCCGGCCCGGACGGTTCGGACGACCCGGCCCGCGCGGCCGCGAGGAGGCATTCATGAACGACGACCAGGCAGACCACGAGGGTGACGAGCCGCGTCGCGGCCGTCCGCACCGCGGCGGCGCGCACGGCCGCGGCCGCGGTTTCGGCCCCGGCGGGCCGTTCGGCCCGGGCGGCTTCGGCGGCGGGCCCGGCGGCTTCGGCAGCCCCGGCGGCTTCGGCGGCTTCGGGCCCGGTGGGTTCGGCCCCGGCGGGCGGGGGCGCGGCTTCGGCCGCAGGCGGACCGCCCGCGGTGACGTCCGGGCGGCGGTGCTCGCCGTCGTCGCCGACGCGCCGCGGCACGGCTACGAGATCATCCAGGAGATCACCGCCCGGACCGGTGGCCGGTGGAAGCCGAGCCCCGGCTCGGTCTACCCGATGCTGTCCCAGCTGGAGGACGAGGGCCTGGTCCGCTCCGAGCAGACCGACGGCCGCCGCGTCGTCCACCTCACCGAGGAGGGCACCCGGCACGTCGCGGAGCACCGCGCCACCCTGGACGCGGTGTGGGCCCCGTTCGCCGACGACGCGGAGGCCGCGGCCGACGACCCGGCCACCGGGCTCGGCGACGAGCTGGCCCGGCTGCACGCGGCCGCCCGGCAGGTGGCCGCCGCCGGGACGCCCGAGCAGGTCACCGCGGCCACCGAGGCGCTGACCGCGGCACGCAAGGCGCTGTACCGGCTGCTGGCCGAGTGAGCCCGGATCATGGGGTCCGCCGGCGCCGCCTCAGCACCTCGCGCAGCGGCGGCACGATCGTGCCCTCCTCCGCCAGCACCCGACGGGCCCGGCGGCGCGCGACGAGCACCCCGGCGACGGTGATCGCCCAGATCGGGAACTGCACGAGCCAGGCCACCCGGAACGCCTCCGGGGTGTAGCCGCCTGAGATCCCGAGCACGGCGCCGACCAGCAGCGTCGTCAGCAGCGATGCGGTGAACCCGCCGACGTTGACGATGCCGACGGCCGTCCCGCGCCGGTGCTCGGGATTGAAGGTGCGGGCGTAGTCGAACCCGACGGCCGAGCACGGCCCGTTCGCGGCGAGCACCACCACCAGCAGCACCAGCAGCCACAGCGGGGCGGGCGGCGGCACCAGCAGCACGATCGCCCACACCACGGCGGTCGACCCGATCACCGCCAGCACCAGCCAGGACCGGCGCAGCGGGTGCCGGGCGGTGAACTCGCCGAACACCGGCCCGGCGACGGCGCCCGCGGCGACCAGCACGGTCAGCATCACCGAGGCGCCCGCCGGGCTCATCCCCTGCCCGGCGACGAGGTACGGCACCCCCCACAGCAGCGCGAACACCAGGCCGGAGAACTGGGTCCCGGCGTGCGACCACAGCCCGAGCCGGGTCCCCGGGTGCCGCCAGGCCCCGGCCAGGCCGTCGAGCACCTCGCGCGGGCTCGCCGCCGGGGCCGGCTCCGGGCTGCCCGGCGGCCGGTTCACGAACACCGCCGCCACCGCGATCGTCGCGACCAGCCCGGCGGCCGCGGCGGCGAGGAACGCGGTCGTCCAGCCGTGGCCGTGCAGCAGCGTCGCCAGCGGGATAGCCGACAGCACCTGCCCGGACTGGCCGAGCAGCGCGGTCAGCTGCGTCATCAGCGGCACCCGGCGGGCCGGGAACCAGACCGACACCACCGACAGCACCGAGATGAAGGTCAGCGCGTCGCCGATCCCGACCAGCACCCGGGCCGCGATCGCCAGCGGCAGCGCGGTCGCCAGCGCGACCAGCACCTGCGCCGCGGTCATCGTCACGGCGCCGGCCAGCACCATCGCCCGGGCACCGAAGCGGTCGAGGAGCAGGCCGACCGGCACCTGCAGCGCGGCGTAGACGAGCAGCTGCAGCACGAGGAACCCGGCGAGCACCGTCGGCGAGGCGTCGAACCGCTCCGCGGCGTCCAGCCCGGCGACCCCGAACGAGCTGCGCTGCAGCACCGCCACCGTGTAGGCGAGCAGGCCGGCCGACCAGACCAGGTAGGCGCCACGCGGCGCCGAGAACGTTGCCATGACGAACGACCATTCTGCGGCATCCGGGCCCGCCGCACGCCCCCGGCCGACCAGCGTCACACCCGGCCGGGCCGCGGCCACCGGCAGCACCGGCCGCCGTCCGGCTAGGGTCGGGCCGGCGGCGGGCCCCGGCCGTCGCGGACGCCACCACACGGAGGACCCGGTGCTCGATCCCGCTCAGCTCTACCAGGTCGACCCGGCCGCGCCGCACCTCGACGAGCCCGTGCTGATCGTCGTGCTGGACGGGTTCGTCGACGCCGGCAACGCCGGCGCGCTCGCCGTCGGCGCGATGAAGGACGAGCGGGAGGTCAGCCGGGTCGCGAGCTTCGACATCGACCAGCTCGTCGACTACCGGTCGCGGCGCCCCCCGCTGCGCTTCGAGACCGACCACTGGGCCGACTTCGACCCGCCCACGCTCGAGGTGGTCGCGCTCCAGGACACCGGCGACACGCAGTACCTGCTGCTCGCCGGGCCGGAGCCGGACACCCAGTGGGAGCGGTTCGTCGCCGCGGTGGGCCTGCTCGTCGAGCAGCTCGGCGTCCGCCTGGTGATCACCCTGCAGGGCATCCCGATGGCGGTGCCGCACACCCGCCCGATCGGCGTCACCGCGCACGCGACGCGCCCGGAGCTCGTCGAGGGACACCAGCCGTGGTTCGCGACCGCGGACGTCCCGGGCAGTGCGGCCGCGCTGCTGGAGTACCGGCTCGGCCAGGCCGGGCAGGACGCGATGGGCTTCGCCGTGCACGTCCCGCACTACCTCGCGCGCTCGGCCTACCCGCAGGCCGCCCGGGTGCTGCTCGACCACGCCGGTCTCTCGGCGGGCCTCTACCTGCCGACCGAGACGCTGACCCGGGCCGCCGAGCAGGCGGACACCGAGATCGCCGAGCAGATGGCCGAGTCCGACGAGGTCGTCCAGGTGGTGAAGGCGCTGGAGGAGCAGTACGACCAGGTCGCCGCCGCCCGCGAGGCCGGTGACCTGACCGACGGGCTGGAGGGCGGCGAGCTCCCCAGCGGAGACGAGCTGGCCGCGGAGTTCGAGCGGTTCCTGGCCGAGGGCGGCGACGAGCCGCCGCACGAGCCGCCCGCCCCCTAACACCGCGGGCGCGGCGGACGAGTGTCCGCCGCATGGATGGCCGGACCGACTTCGGGGTCGCCGTCCACCGGTGCGGGGGCGGCACTGATCGGGCTGCTCTTCGTCTCGATGTCGATCAACATCCGGTTGATCGTCGACACCGCGGAGCTCCCGACCCGCTCGGGTTTCGCCGTTCTGCTGCTGGTGCTGCCGACACTGTCGGCGATGCTGCTCACCGTGCCGCAGGGCCGGCCGCGTACGGCGTGCAGCTGCTGGTCCTGTCCGCAGTGCTCGGCCCGGGCGTGCTCTACCTCGCCCGGCCGGGAGCCCGGCCGCCGCAGCAGGCGATGGCCGTGCGGCTGGTGTCGATGGTCCTCCCGGCCGCGGTCACCGCGGGCGACGACCCCACCGCGGCCGCACCGACGTTCGCCGCCCGGCTGACCTGCCCGTCGCGCTACGTCGAGTTCGGCCCGGCCGACGGCGTCACCGGACACTGCGAGACGACCGGCCGGGCGGTGTTCCACCGGGAGGTGTTCGACTGGCCGGACGAGGTCCTCGCCTGATCCCGGCTACAGCAGGTCCAGCGCCGCCCCGACGACGGCGTCGGCGTCCAGCCCGTGATGGGCGTAGACCGACGCGAGGTCACCGGACTGACCGAACCGGGTCACACCCAGGTGAGTGGCCGGCACCCGGTTGATCCCGGCCAGGAACGCCAGCGTGTGCGGGTGCCCGTCGAGCAGGGTGACCAGCGGTGCGGCGCGCCGCGCCGGGAACGCCGACTCCAGCACCCACGGCTGCGCCTGCGGCCGGGCCGGGCGGCCTGCCCTGGCCTGCACGGCGTCGAACAGCAGTCCGGGCGCGGTCACGCAGACCACGTCCACCGCGTGCCCGAGCGCCGTCAGGCGGTCGGCGGCGGCCAGCGCCTCGGTCAGCAGCGGCCCCATCGCGGCGATCGCGAGGTCCGGCGCGGTGCCCGCGTGGCGCAGCGGGTACGCCCCGGCGACGACCTGGCGGCGGCGCCGCTCGCGGGCCGCCGGATCGGACGGCACCGCGGCCAGCGACTGGTCCACCGGCCGGGTCGACAGCCGCAGGTAGGCCGAGGTGCCGTCGGGGCGCCCGAGCCGGGCCAGCGACGCCAGCAGGGTCCACTCGACATCGATCGCGAACGCCGGCTCGTAGGTCACGCAGCCGGGCTGCTCCAGCCCCACCGACGGGGTGGTGATCGACTGGTGGGCGCCGCCCTCCGGGGCGAGCGACACCCCGGACGGCGTCCCCACCAGGATCGACTGCCCGCCGGCGTAGATGCCGAACGACCACGGCTCCAGGGCCCGCTCGACGAACGGGTCGTAGAGCACCCCGATCGGCAGCACCGGGCGCCCCCAGCGCGACCAGGTGGCGCCCAGCTCGCCGAGCGCGCCGACCAGGTTGCCCTCGGCGATGCCCAGCTCCAGGTGCTGGCCGGTGGGCCGCTCCCGCCAGTGCAGGATCGTCTCCGGGTCGTCGTCGAACCAGTCCCGGCGCTCGGCGCTGGACCACACGCCGACCTTGTTCACCCAGCCGCCCAGGTTCGTCGACGACGACACGTCCGGGCACAGCGTGACCACTCGGCCCGCCGCGTCGGGCGCCTCCCGGGTCAGGTCGAGCAGGGCGCGGCCGAGCGCGGCCTGGGTGGTGGCCCGGCCGGACGGGGTGCGGCCGATGTCGGTCGGCAGTGCGGGCACCGGCTCCGGCACGGCGGGCTCCCGGCGCAGCCGCTCGGCGGTCCGGGCGCACAGCAACCCGGCCGGGCTCGCGGGATCGAACCGCCGCCACGGGTCGTCGACGTCGGCGCCGACCGTGTCGGCGAGCTCGCGCACCTGCTCGGCGGTCAGCAGCGAGCCGTGGTTCTGCGGGTGGCCCGCGGTGGCCAGGCCGTATCCCTTCACGGTGTAGGCGAGGATCACCGTCGGGCGGGTGTCGTCGATCGCGTCGAACGCCTCGCCGAGCGCGGCCGGATCGTGCCCGCCCAGGTTCCGGACGGCGGCCAGCAGCGTCGCGTCGTCGAGGTCCTCGATCAGCCCGGCCAGCCCGGCGCCGTCGGGCACGCCGTCCGGGAGCCGCTTGCGGACCTCGGCGGCGTCGCAGCGCAGCAGCCGCTGGTACTCCGGGTTCGGCATGGCGTCGATGCGTTCGCGCAGCGCGTCGCCGCCGGGGCGGGCGAACAGCTCGTGCAGCAGCCGGCCGTACTTGACGGTGAGCACCTGCCAGCCCGCGGCGCCGAACATGCCCTCCAGCCGCGGCGCGCCGATGTTGGGGACCACCCGGTCCAGCGACTGCCGGTTCAGGTCGACGACCCAGACGACCTCGCCGAGCTCGCCGACCATCGGATCCAGGATCGCCT
Organism: Pseudonocardia sp. NPDC046786; assembly: GCF_040645415.1. NCBI lineage: Bacteria > Bacillati > Actinomycetota > Actinomycetes > Pseudonocardiales > Pseudonocardiaceae > Pseudonocardia > Pseudonocardia sp. NPDC046786. The sequence continues at coordinate 63,652 of NZ_JBEYYF010000009.1, forward strand.
CCCAGACCGCTCCCTCGTCCAGCTCGGCGTCCCCGACCAGGGAGTACTGCCGCCCCCGTCCCGCACCGCCGAAGTGCGAGTCGACGTAGCGCCGGGCCAGCGCCCCCCAGATCGGGGCGGTCGCGCCGATGCCGACCGAACCGGTCGAGTAGTCGACCGGGTCCGGGTCCTTGGACCGCGACGGGTAGGACTGCAGCCCGCCGAACGCGCGCAGCGTCGGCAGGTACGCCTCGTCCAGCTCGCCGAGCAGGTAGTTGATCGCGTGCAGCACCGGCGACGCGTGCGGCTTCACCGACACCCGGTCGGCCGCCCGCAGGTGCTCGAACCAGAGCGTGGTCATGATCGTAACCAGGGACGCCGACGACGCCTGGTGCCCGCCCACCTTCAGCCCGCTCGGGTCGCCGCGCCGGTTGGCGGCGTCGATGATCGCGGTCGACAGCCACAGCACCCGCTGCTCGATGTCGGCGATCGTCCCGCGGTCGTCGGTGTCGGTCATCGGTGTCTCCAGCTCCCTCGCCGGCGTGGTGGCCGGGGACCACGCACGTTGCACCAGCAGCTCACCACCACCCCGATGACTGCACAACCGACGGGCCGGGAATTGAGCAGAATGCACGGGCGCGGCCTGGACAGGACGGCGCCGGGGCGGCAGAGTGCGCACCGCACGGACGGTCCGTGGGTGAGCGGCAGGGTGGGCGGGAGAATGGACGGCAGGGTGCGCAGCGAGCTGGACGGCCACGACGCCCGCCTGCTGCTCGCGCTCGCCGAGGACCCGCGGGCGACCGTGCTGGCGCTCGCCGACCGGGTCGGGCTCTCCCGCAACACCGTGCAGGCCCGGCTGGCCAAGCTGGACCGGCTCGGCGCGCTGGACACCTTCGAGCGCCGGATCGACCCGGCGGCGCTGGGCTACCCGCTCACCGCGTTCGTGACGGTGCGGGTGGTGCAGCGCGAGCTGGCCGCGGTCGCCGATGCGCTGGACCGGGTCCCCGAGGTGCTGGAGGTGCACGGCGTCTCCGGCGCCGAGGACCTGCTGGTGCACCTGGTCGCCCGGGACGCCGACGATCTCTACCGGATCGCCGGGCACCTGCTCGCGATCGACGGTGTGGAGCGGACGTCGACGTCGCTGGTCATGCGCTCGCTGGTCGGGTTCCGCACCGCCCCGCTGCTGCACCGGCTGGCCAGGGGGGCGCGGTGAGCGGATTCGATCCGGACTTCCTGGGTGTGCCGGCGCCGATGCCGGTCGCGCCGCCCGGCGTCGCGAAGGGGCCGCTGGACTACACCCGTTTCGCCACGCTGCACCGGCCGGACCGCAGGCTGGCCGCGGCGACCGCGGTGATGATCGACGGCGTGGCCCTGCGCCCGGTGCCGCGCTCGGACGACTGGCGGCTGGACGACCGGGCGCCGGCCGACGCGCAGGCCGGTCCGGACATCTACACCGGCAACGGCCTCGACCGCGGGCACCTGGTCCGGCGGGCCGACCCGGCCTGGGGCGAGCAGGCCGTCGCGGAGCGGGCGAGCGACGACACCTTCCACTACACCAACGCCGCACCGCAGGCGTCGTCGTTCAACCAGGACCGCGAGCTGTGGCTCGGACTGGAGGACCACCTGCTCGACCACACCGCCGAGCACGGCCGCAGGCTGGTCGTGTTCACCGGGCCGGTGCTCGCCGACGACGACCCGGAGTACCGCGGGCTGCTCGTCGCGCGGCTGTTCTGGAGGATCGGCGGCTACCTGACCGGGGGCGCGCTGGGCACCACCGGGATCCTGCTCGACCAGTCGCCCCGGCTCGGCGACCTGCGCCGCGCCCCCCGGCGAGCCGGAGCCCGCCACGCTCGCCGATCGCGCCGTCCGGCTCACCTCCTACGCCGACATCGCGCTCTGAACCCGCCCGCTACCGTCGTCGTGTGCTCCCCTCGACCCAGCGCACCCTGCTCGCCCGTGTCGCCCGCGCCCAGCGCGACGGCCGTGTCCCCGCGCTCGTCGCGGGCGTCGTCCGCGACGGCGCACTGGCCTGGCACGCCGGCCGCGGGAGCTTCCCGGACGGCGCGGCGCACGACGACGTCCAGTTCCGGATCGGGTCGATCACCAAGACGGTCTGCGCCGTCACCGTGCTGCGGCTGCGCGACGAGGGCGCCCTCGATCTCGACGACCGGCTGGACCGGCACCTGCCGGGGACCCCGCTCGGCGACCGGACGCTCGGCCAGCTGCTGTCGCACCTGGCCGGTGCCGGTTCGGAGAGCCCCGGGCAGTGGTGGGAGCGGGCGCCCGGCGGCACGCTCGACGAGCTCGGCCTCGGCGAGGCCGACCGGGTGCTGCCCGCGGCCCGCCGATTCCACTACTCCAATCTCGGGTTCGGCCTGCTCGGCGAGGTCGTCGCGCGGGCCCGCGGCGCGGCCTGGGCCGAGGTGGCGCGCGAGGAGGTGCTGCTCCCGCTCGGGATGACCCGCACCTCGCCGCGGCCGCAGGGGCCGGCGGCGTCGGGCCGCGCGGTGCATCCGTGGGCCGAGCTCACGCTGCCCGAGCCGGAGCACGACGCCGGGGCGATGGCCCCGGCCGGGCAGCTCTGGTGCAGCGCCCGCGACCTGGCCCGGCTCGGCGCGTTCCTGCTCGGTGACACCAGCGGCGTGCTGGCCCCGTCCACCGTCGAGGAGATGACGCTGCCCGCGGGCATCGACGCGTCGTCGCCGGTATGGGCGGGTTACGGCCTGGGGGTGCAGGTGCTGCGGGTCGAGGGTGGGGCGACGCTGGTCGGGCACGGCGGGTCGATGCCCGGGTTCCTCGCCGGGCTCTGGGTGGACCGCGAGGAGGGCACCGGCGCGCTGGCGATGGGCAACACCACCTCGGGCCTGGACTCGGGGCTGGCCGCCGGGCTGCTCGCCGACGTGAAGGCGGCCGAGCCGCGGATCGTCGACGAGTGGGCGCCGGAGCCGTCGCCGGTGGATCCGGCCCTGCTCGGCCCCTGGTTCTGGGGCCCGTCGCCGTACGCGCTGCGGGCGGTCCCCGGCGGGATGCTGCACCTGGGCGGTCTCGGACGGCCCGGTCGCTCGTCCCGGTTCCGGCCGGGCCCGGACGGCAGCTGGATCGGGCTGGACGGCTATTTCGCCGGTGAGACGCTGCGGATCGCCGAGGACCACCTGTGGCTGGCCACGTTCGTGTTCACCCGGACACCCTACGATCCGGCGGCGCCGGTTCCGGGTGGTGTCGACGGTTCCGGATGGCGATAAACAGCAACAAAACGGACAAAACGTCAACGATATCGAATTGAAACAGTCGGCCGCACCGCTCTGACCTGCACGGACCAATTCGGGCGGGTCGCTCCGTCACCACAGCATCGTCCGGTTTTCCTACACTCCCCCGGCAACGATGTGCACGATCGAGCGTGCTCGACCAGGGAGGGGGAAACGCCCGAACGGGCGTGACCTGGAATGACACAGGTGGAACCACGCGCGGATTCCGGCCCGGCCGGATCCGATGAGGGTCGGTCGCGCACCGACTGGACGATCTTCGGAGTGGGCGCGGCACTCGCGCTGCTGTTCGTCGTGTGGGGCATCGTGTCCCCGGACAGTCTCGGCGCGACCGCCCAGACGATGCTCGACGGGCTGATGCGCGGCGGCGGCTGGGGGTTCGTGCTCGCCGCGACGGCGTTCGTGGCGTTCGCCCTGTTCGTGGCGTTCAGCCGGTTCGGCCGGATCAGGCTCGGCACCGACGTCGAGCAGCCCGAGTTCCGCACGGTCTCGTGGATCGCGATGATGTTCTCCGCCGGGATGGGCATCGGGCTGATGTTCTTCGGCGTGAACGAGCCGCTCTCGTTCTTCACCACCTCCACGCCGCCCGGTGCCGCCGAGCCCGGGACGACCGAGGCGATGCAGGTCGCGATGGCGACATCGCTGTTCCACTGGACGCTGCACCCCTGGGCGATCTATGCGGTGGTCGGCCTCGCCATCGCCTACTCGACGTTCCGCAAGGGCCGCCGGCAGCTGATCAGCCAGGCGTTCATCCCGCTGATCGGGCGCCGCGCCGCCGAGGGGCCAATCGGCAAGGCAATTGACATTCTGGCGATCTTCGCGACCCTGTTCGGGTCGGCCGCCTCGCTGGGCCTGGGCGCCTACCAGATCGGCGGCGGCATGCAGACCGTCGGCTGGTCGGACGGTCCGGTCGGATCCGGCACCCTGGCCGCGATCATCGTGGTGCTGACCGCCGCGTTCGTGCTCTCCGCGGTGTCCGGCGTCGCACGCGGCATCCAGTGGCTGTCCAACACGAACATGGTGCTGGCCGGCGTGCTGGCGCTGTTCGTGTTCGTCGCCGGACCGACGGTGATCATCCTCGATCTCATCCCCACCTCGATCGGCGCCTACTTCTCCCAGTTCTTCGAGATGGTCGGGCGCACCGAGGCGGTCGGTGGCGAGCCGATGCTCGAGTGGCTGTCCGGCTGGACGATCTTCTACTGGGCGTGGTGGATCTCCTGGACCCCGTTCGTCGGGATGTTCCTGGCCCGGATCTCGCGCGGGCGCACCATCCGAGAGTTCGTCGGCGGCGTCATCCTCGCCCCGTCGCTGGTCTCGCTGGTCTGGTTCTGCATCTTCGGCGGCACCGCGATCACCCAGGCGCAGCAGGGCGTACAGTTCTCGGAGGACTCCAACGTCCAGCTGTTCCAGGTGCTGGGTGCCTACCCGTGGGCCACGGCCACCGGCATCCTGGTGATGCTCCTGGTCGGGATCTTCTTCGTCTCCGGCGCCGACGCCGCCTCGATCGTGATGGGGACGCTGTCCCAGCGCGGGACCATCGAGCCGAGCCGCTGGGTGGTCATCTTCTGGGGTGCGGTGATGGGCGCCGTCGCCGTCCTGATGCTGCTGACCGGCGGCGAGGACGCGCTGGGCGGCATCCAGAACCTGACCATCCTGGTCGCGGCCCCGTTCGTGATCATCATGGTGCTGCTCTGTTTCGCGCTGTTCCGCGACCTGCGCCGCGATCCTGTGGTGCTGCGCGAGCTCAAGGGCGCCGAGGTGATCGAGCAGGCCGTCGACTGGGCCACCGACCGGCACGGCGACGACTTCTTCGTCAAGGTCGGCGCGTTCCCGAAGGACCGCGTCGAGGAGGAGGCGCCCCCGGGCGGGTACCGCAACGGCCCCGGCACCGGGCCCGGCTACACGATGACCGAGCCCGGCGAGGGCCCGGTCGATCCCGGTCCCGAGCCCGAGCCCACCGGAACGGTGCCGGACGCGGGCCCGCCCGCGGACGGCGACGCCGGGCGGAAGGACAGCCCGGTCGGCGGCGACTGACCGATCCGGCGGCACCGCTCGTCGCACACCGGCCCGGCCGGACACCCCACGCGGGGTGTCCGGCCGTCGTCGTCCGTGGGAGGGTCTCCGGGAGGGCGCGTCGGGGGGAACCGTCGCACCGGTCGTCACCGACCGCCCACCGACGGTGAGTGGTTCGGCGTGACCCGCGATCAGCGCGCTCGTTGCACCTTCTACGACCCGGTGTGCGGGCCCCCGCGCGCGCCGGAGATCATCACCATGCTCGGCGAACGGACGGAGGGACCTGACACAGTGGGCCGGATGCGTCTCGTGTTCACCCCCGGGGACGACCAGGGGTACGCCGAGGCCCGGAGCCGGCTGCTGGAGCAGTTCCTCGTGTGGGCCCGGCGGCACCGGGTCGAGGTCGACACCGCGCTCGTCGCGGCGGCAGTGGACTACAAGTACGCCCGCGACCGCAGGCTGGGCCGGTGGACCCGCGCCCAGGTGGCCGACGCGCTGGGGATGTGGTTCCCGCGCAAGGTGACCGTCCTCGAACCGGACGACGTCGCCCCCGCGTTCCACGCCCTGATCGACTTCCTGGACGACCACGACTGGTTCGATCCGCAGTCCGCCCCGCCCGACGCGCTGCACCGCCAGGTGCTGGACTCGACGCCCGCGCTGCACGACGGGCTCGCCGACGAGCGCAACTACGATCTCGGCAAGTTCTGGGGCGTGCAGCTGCACCGCAACGGGATCGACCCGGCCGATCCGGTGGCCGTGCAGCGCTTCCTGGACCGGGCCGGCTCCGGCGAGGCCGACGTCGACCGGCGCGCGCTCGCCGAGATCATGCGCCGGGAGGCCGAGCGCCCGCCGCGCACCGAGTGGAGCCCGGAGCTCCCGCCGGTGCCGATGCCGGGCGCGGCGGCACTGGTGGAGGCCGCCGAGCGGTCCGAGGCGCTCGACCTGCTGCGGAAGCTGACCGTGTGGGTCCGGGCCGGGCGCAGGCTGACCTCCGACGGCAGGCTCGGCCGGGCCGACGCGCTCGATCTCGCCGCGCACCTGCAGCTCGACCACATCTACCGGGAGACCGCCCGCACCAGCGACGACCTGCCCGAGGTCTCGCTGCTGCTGCGCTGGGCCCGGGCCGCCCGGCTGGTCCGCGTCGTCCGGGGCAGGCTGCTGCCGGTGAAGAGCGCCGGGCCGCTGCTGAACCGGCCGATCGAGCTGTGGCGCAGGGTGTTCGAGTCGGTCGGCAGGCTGGGCGACAACCTGGGCGGCACCGACGTGTTCGGCGCCCCGTCGCTGTTCGGGATGTCGATGTCCGAGGCGTTCCCGATGCTGTGGGTCAACCTCTACGCGGCAGGCGGCGGCCCGGTCCCGCTGGAGCACTTCCACCGCCAGGTCCGCGACACGGTCAACGACGACGCGGGCTGCGTCGTCGACGACCTGGCCGGCGACGTGGAGCAGCGGCTGTGGCGGCGCGACGTCACCGCGCTGCTCGACGCCTGCGAGCTGCTCGGCGCGATCGAGCTGACCGAGACTCTCGACGCCGACGAGCTGGACGCGCTGTCCCAGGTGGCGCACCGCGACGACCCGGATCCCACGGTCGTCTCGCTGACCCCGATGGGGCTGTGGGCAGTGCACGAGTACCTGCTGGAGCAGGGCATGCACGTCCCGGCGCCGGGCGAGCTCGCCGACGAGGACATCGAGTACCTGTGCGTGCGGATGGGCGGGGTCCGCGAGGAGATCGCCCGCGCCGAGGTCGTGCTGTGGGCGCTGTCCCGGGAGCCGGGCGACGCGGTCCGCGAGCTGGACCGGTTCCTGCGCCGCTGCGAGGTGCCCGCGCACCGGGCGCTCGCGCTGCACGCGCTGGGCGAGACCGGACCGACCGGCCGGGCGCTGGCCGCCCGGCACCGGCTGCACGTCGCCGAGCCGGCCCCGGCGCCGGCGCCGCGGGACCCGGGTGCGGGCCGCCCGGCGGCGGCGCCGCACCCGAGGACCCCGGTCCGGCACAATCTGGAGCCCGCCGGCTGAGGCCCGCTCAGACCTCCAGGACGACCTTGCCGGTCACCACCCGGTCGTCGATCCGGGACAGGGCCGTCGCGGCGTCGTCCAGCCTGAAGCGCTCGCTGATCAGCGGGTCCAGCGCGCCGGAGCGCAGGTGCGGGACCAGCGCGTCCCACTCGGCGCGGACGAACCCGTCGCGGGACAGCGCGTAGGCGCCCCAGCCGACGCCGCGGACGTCGATGTTGTTGAGCAGCAGGCGGTTCACCTTGACGGTCGGGATGTCCCCCGCGGTGAACCCGACGACCATCAGCCTGCCCAGCGGGGCCAGGCAGCGCAGCGAGTCGGTGAACCGGTCGCCGCCGACCGGGTCGACCACCATGTCGACGCCGGCGCCGCCGGTGATCTCGGCGACCGCGTCCTTGAACCCGTCGACGCCCACCGTGTGCGCCGCCCCGGCGCGCTTGGCCACCTCGGCCTTGGCCTCGGTGGAGGCGACCCCGATCACGGTCGCGCCGAGCGCCGCCGCGAGCTGCACGACGGCGGTGCCGACGCCGCCGGCCGCGCCCTGCACGAGCACCGTCTCCCCCGACTTCAGCGCACCCCGCGTCTCCAGGGTGAAGTGCGCCGTGAGGTAGTTCATCGGCAGGCAGGCGCCCTCGGCGAAGCCGACGCCGTCGGGCAGCGGGAGCACCGTGTGCTCGGGGACCGAGAGCGCCTCGGCGAACACGCCGGACATCGTGAAGGCGACGACCCGGTCGCCCGGCGCGAACCGGCTGCCCGGCTCCGCCTCGCGGACCGTGCCGGCGCACTCGGAGCCGAGCGTGAACGGCGGGTCCGGCCGGTACTGGTACTGCCCGCGGGTGAGCAGGACGTCCGGGAAGTTGACCCCGGCCGCGGCGACGTCGATCAGCACCTCGCCGGAGCCGCGCACCGGCGGCTCCACATCGTTGATCCGGACCGCGGACGGCCCGTCCAGCTCGACGACCTGCACTGCACGCACGTGTTCTCCCTGCTGTCGCTCGACGGCGGTGTCCCCGCCATCGAACCACGCGCGCGCGGAGCGGGCCCTAGGTCGGCTGGGCGTCCCCGTAGCGCGGCGAGCGCGGATCGCTCAGCGCGTCGCACAGCTCGGAGAGCCGGTGGTCGATGCGGTCCTGGACGCGCTCCAGCGCGTCCAGCTCCAGCATCAGATCGAGCGCGTGGCCGGTGCTGTCACCGGCGAGTGCCCGCTCCAGCTCGGCGCGGCGCTCGGAGGTGCGGCGACGGCAGGCGTCGGCGGTGGCCTTGTGGGCGGCGAGGCGGGCGCGGGCGGTCTCGGCGAGGCCGGGGCCACCGGAGACGGTGGCGACTCGTTCCTCCAGCAGGTGCGGGTTCACGGGACCCTCCTGATGCGTCGGCGTGGTGGTGAACGCGACGGCTTCGGGTGACCGTCGCCACACCCACGCTAGACGATCAGCGTGTGCTGCGCATCACATCCAGGTCAACACGTGGTGCCGGTCAGTCGCCGCGACGCGGGCGCGGGATCAGCTCGGCCGGGCCGCGCCGCCGCTCGGCGACCAGGTCCGTCGTCAGGTGGAAGTGCCCGCGCCGGGACCGGCGGCACAGGTAGGCCCGCTGCGGCCGGCCGCCGAGGGCCTCCAGCTCGCGGGCCGCGCACTCGGCGGCGTCCCGGTCCGGGTAGATGACCTTGCCGTCGCTGCCGGGGGCGGTGCCGACGCCGGTCCGCTCCCGCTCCTCGATCTCCCGGCGACCGGGCCGGCAGACCTCGGGCCGGCCGGACCGCATGAGCCGGGCGTAGCGGGCCAGCACCCGTCCCCGGCCGACGTCGGCGACGCCACGGCCGGACGGGAGGGTCTCCGCCGAGCGCCGCGCAGCCGGGATCAGGCCCGGGTGCACCACCGGGGTGCCGTCGAACTGTCCGTCCATGTCGCCTCCACGTCGCCGTCACTTGTGGATCGCTGGGATCATCCTGCCTCGTTACCACTCCCCGTGGAGTCCCACGATCGTGTCATCCAGCACCGCCGAGCAACCCGATCCGATGACGGAGCGTCATGTCCGGTCGCGATCCGGCGCGCCTGATCGGCCGCTCACGCCACGGCCGGCCGGGTTGTCACACCACCGGGTACGACCGTCCGCGCCACACTGTGCGCCCGTTCGCCCGCACGTATCCTGGCCGTCCGGCTCCGTGCGTGGCGTCGCTCGCCGGTGGCCGGGTCGGTGAACAGCCCGGGGGAACGAGACATGGCCATCCAGCCCGATACGGGTGTCAGCAGCGGCGTGCCGGGCGGGCCGCGCTGGGACGAGGTGTTCACCCCCTCCGACCTGGGCAGCGGGGTGTTCGACGTGCGCTGGGACCTGCGGCCCCGGCTGCGGCGCTGGCTCGCCACCCAGGACCTGCCGACCGCGTCCGGCCGGGAGGCGCACCGGCCCGCGGTCGACGCCTGGGCGATGCTCGACGGCGGGGTGATCGCGGTGTCCGCGGTGACCCTGCCCGCCGGCCCCGGCCCGTCGCCGGCGCCGTCCTCGCCGCTGCTCGGCCCGGGCATGCGGGTGATCGGGTACCGCACGCTGCGGCTGCTGATCGACCGGCTGGAGCTGCCCGGCCCGGCGCAGGCGCTGCGCGGCGAGCACCTGGACGTGCCCGGCGTGGTCGCCGACCTCTACGACGCCCGCCGGTCCGACGCCGAGGCGACCGAGCAGGCCGAGCTGATGGCGAGCTGCACCGACCGCTCCACGCTGCGCTGGGTGGTCACCGCGCTGCGGGTCTGATCCGGGCGCCGGCCTGGATCACCTATCCGTGTCGGCATCGTAACTCTCGTTAACTGGTGTGAAACGGATGTCCGGTTTGCTTCGCCCACGACGTTCGTCCCTTCCGCCGGGTCCGGCGGGTCCCTGATCCCCACTCACACCGGAGTTGCCCGTGCCCGCAGCAGATCTCGCGTGGTTGCTCGCCGCATTCGCGCTGGTCCTCCTGATGTTCCCCGGCCTGGCACTGTTCTACGGCGGGATGACCAGCAGCAAGAACGCCCTCAACATGATCATGATGGTGCTGAGCACGCTCGGGATCGCCTCCGTGCTCTACGTCCTGCTCGGGCACAGCATGGTCTCCGGTGACTCGCTCGGCGGCCTCGGCCTGATCGGCAACCCGGTCGAGTACCTCGGCTTCGCCGGCGTGCACGACGACGCCGGTTCCGGCGGCCCGGAGAACGTGTTCTGGGCGGCGTTCTTCATCCTGTTCGCCGCGATCACGATCGCCATCGTGGCCAGCGGCGCCGCCGGCCGGATGAAGTTCTCCGCGTGGCTGGTGTTCGCCCCGGTCTGGCTCACCCTGGTCTACTTCCCGCTCGCGCACTGGGTGTTCGCCGCCGACGACGAGGAGGCCGGCGTCACCGGCGGCTGGATGCTCAACAGCCTGGAGCTGCACGACTACGCGGGCGGCACCGCGGTGCACATGAACGCCGGCGTCGCGGCGCTGGCACTGGCACTGGTCCTGGGCAAGCGCCGCAACCAGGCCGAACGCCCGCACAGCCTGCCGCTGGTGGTGCTCGGCGCCGGCATCCTGTGGTTCGGCTGGATGGGCTTCAACGGCGGCACGGCGGGCGGCGCGAACTTCCTCGCCCAGTACGTCATCCTGACCACGCTGCTCGCCGGCGCCGCGGGCATGGCCGGGTTCTGCCTGGTCGAGCGGCTGCGGGACGGTCACGCCACCACCCTCGGCCTCGCCTCCGGCATGATCTCCGGGCTGGTCGCGATCACCCCGTCCGCGGACGCCGTCAACTCGATCGGTGCGCTGCTGGTCGGCTTCGCCGGTGGTGCGGTCGTCGCCTGGGCGTGCACCTGGAAGAAGAAGCTCGGCATCGACGAGACCCTCGACGCGTTCGCCGTGCACGGCGTCGGCGGCATCGTCGGCACCGTCTGCGTGATCCTGTTCGCCGCGTCCGACGCGCCGGCCGGGCTGACCGGGATCCTGTTCGGCGGCAGCTGGGACATCGTCTGGCGGGAGATCGTCGCCATCACAGTGACCTGCGTGTACTCGTTCGGGATGACCTACCTGATCGCCTGGGCGCTGGACCGGACGATGGGCCTGCGGGTCGACGACGAGACCGAGCTGGAGGGCCTCGACGTCACCGTGCACGCGGAGAGCGCCTACGACTTCGAGCGGGGCAGCCGGATGGGCACCGGCCTCGCCGCCACCGCCACCCCGGGCCCGTCCGGGGCGGCCGCGGAGCCGGGAACCTCCGGGGCGTCGCAGAGCAGTCCCGCGGCCACCTGACCGGCCCGGTCCACCGGATCCACCCTCCGCACGACCACCGCCCGGCCCGCCTCGACCGCGGGCCGGGCGGTGCTGTGTCGGGGGGACGTTCCCGGCCCGTCATCCGCCGTCACGCGCCGGAAACCCAGTGAATCTCCTAGCGCGATATCGTGTTTCTCACTGAGATACCAGACACTGGGCCGCCGAGTGTCGCCGGAGCGCCCGAAGGAGCCCCCATGACCCTCACCTCGCCGTCACCGGCGCGCACCACGACCACCGATCCCGCAGCGGGCCCCGCCGATCTCGCCGGCCGCGCCCGGGCCGACGGGATCCGGTTCCTGCTCGCCCTGTTCGTCGACCTCACCGGCAAGCCGTGCGCGAAGCTGGTGCCGGTCGAGGCCGTCGACGAGCTGGTCACCGACGGCGTCGGGTTCGCCGGGTACGCGGTCGGCGCGATCGGCCAGCAGCCGTGCGACCCGGACCTGATCGCGATCCCGGACCCGGCCAGCTACACGCCGCTGCCCTGGGTGCGCGAGGGCCTCGCCCTGGTGCACTGCGACCCGCACGTCGAGGGCGTCCCCTGGCACTACGCGCCGCGGGTGGCGCTGAAGGCGGCGATCGCCGGGGCCGCCCGGCGCGGTCTGGAACTGCGCGCCGGGGCCGAGGTCGAGTACTTCCTGGTGTCCCGGGACGCCGACGGCACGCTGTCCCCCGCCGACTCCCGCGACGACGCCGCCCGCCCCTGCTACGACGCCCGCGGCGTGACCCGGATGTACGACCACCTCACGACCGTCTCGACCGCGATGAACGCGCTCGGCTGGGGCAACTACGCCAACGACCACGAGGACGCGAACGGCCAGTTCGAGCAGAACTTCGGTTACGCCGACGCGCTCACCACCGCCGACCGCGTCATCACCGCCCGCTACCTGATCTCGGTGCTGGCCGAGCAGCGCGGGATGACCGCCACCTTCATGCCCAAGCCGTTCGCCGACAGCACCGGCTCCGGCATGCACCTGCACCTGTCGCTGTGGTCCGGCGACGACCCGCGCTTCCCCGACGACACCGATCCGCGCGGCTTCGGGTTGTCGGCGCTGGCCTACCAGTTCCTGGCCGGCGTGCTCGACCACGCACCGGGCATGCAGGCGGTGCTGGCGCCGACGGTGAACTCCTACAAGCGCACCGGCGCCACCTCCACCCGGTCCGGCGCGACCTGGTCGCCGCGGCGCGCCACCTACGGCGGCAACGACCGCACCCACTTCGTCCGCATCCCGGACGGCGACCGGATCGAGCTGCGCGGCGGCGACGGCTCGGCCAACCCGTACCTGGCGCTGAGCGTCGCGCTCGCCGCCGGCCTGGACGGCATCGACCGGGCCGCCGATCCCGGGCCGCCCGGCACCGGGACGGACGCCGTCGTCCGGCCGGACCTGCCGCCGACGCTGCTGCACGCCGTCGAGGCGCTCGGTGCCGATCCGGTCGTCACCGGTGCGCTGGACGTGGCCGGCCCCGGCGTCGCCGGCTACCTCGCCGAGGTCAAGCGGGAGGAGTTCTTCGACTGGCACGGCACCGTCGGCTCCTGGGAGCACGACCGCTACCTGACCGCCTTCTGATCCACGGACAGCGCAGACCCACCGAGAGCACCGACCCACCGAGCCGAGGGAGCCGCCCGTGTGCGGGATCGTCGGACTCCACCTGCGCGATCCCGGGCTGTACCCGCAGCTCGGACGCCTGCTGGAGACCATGCTGTGCCAGGTCGCCGAGCGCGGCCCGGACTCCGCCGGGGTCGCCGTGTACGGCGACCGGCGCCGCTGCCCCGAGGGGCACGCGGCCGTGTCGGTGCTGCTGCCGCCGGGCGTCACGCCGGACGACGCGGCCGCCGCGGTGCGCGCCGCGCTGCCCGGCGGGCCGGACCCGCTGGTCACCGCGGCCGGGGACACCACGGTGATCGCGGCGCCGGTCGGGACCGCCGAGCTGGTCGACGCCGTGCGGACCGCCGTGCCCGGCGGCACCGTCGTCGGGTCCGGCACCGATCTCGCCGTCTACAAGGGGACCGGCGCACCGGCCGACCTGGCCCGGACCTACGACCTGCGGTCCGCGCAGGGCTGGCAGGGCCTGGCGCACACCCGGATGGCGACCGAGTCCGCGGTGACCCCGCAGGGCTGCCATCCGTTCTCGGTCGGGCCGGACCAGTGCCTGGTGCACAACGGCTCGTTCGCCAACCACGCCACGATCCGGCGCGAGCTGCGCGCCACCGGGGTGGAGTTCGACTCCGACAACGACTCCGAGGTCGGCGCCCGGTTCGTCGCCGCCCGGCTGGCCCGGGGCGACGACCTGGACACGGCGCTGCGGCTGCTCTGCGAACGCTTCGACGGGTTCTACACCCTGCTGGTGACCAGCGCCGACGGGTTCGCCGTTGTCCGCGACGCGATCGCCTGCAAGCCCGCGGTGATCGCCGAGACCGACGCCTGGGTGGCGATGGCGTCGGAGTACCGGGCGCTCGCCGGGCTGCCCGGCGTCGAGCACGCCCGGCTCTACGAGCCCGAACCGGAGAAGGTCTACGCATGGACACGCTGACCGCCACGGCCACCGTCGATCTCGCCGTCAGCACCGTGCGCGCGCTCAACGCGGCGCTGCACGCACCGGCGTCGTCGCACTACGAGGTGCACAACCCGGGCGGCGCGCACGCGATCGCCGCCGGGATCGCCGCCCCGCTGACCGTCGACGTCCGCGGGCACGCCGGCTACTACGCGGCCGGGATGAACGACGGCGGCACCGTCACCGTGCACGGCAACGCGGGCACCGGCGTCGCCGAGAACATGATGTCCGGGCTGGTCCGGGTGACCGGCGACGCGTCGCAGTCGGCGGGCGCCACCGCGCACGGCGGCCTGCTCGTGATCGGCGGCTCCGCCTCCATGCGGTGCGGCATCTCGATGAAGGGCGTCGACATCGTGGTCGGCGGCGACGTCGGCCCGATGAGCGCGTTCATGGCGCAGGCCGGGCGGCTCGTCGTGTGCGGCGACGCCGGCGACGGGCTCGGCGACTCGATCTACGAGGCCCGGCTCTACGTCCGCGGCTCGGTCGACGAGCTCGGCGCGGACTGCGTCGAGAAGCCGCTGCGCGACGAGCACCGGGCCGAGCTGGCCGGGCTGCTCGCCGCCGCCGGGCTGGACCACGATCCGGCGGAGTTCCGCCGCTACGGCTCGGCGCGCCGGCTCTACCACTTCACCAGCACTCGCTCCGGGAGCTACTGATGGACCCCGCCAGCCGCGGCCTGCGCGAGTCCGCCACCTTCGACCGCGCCACCATGGCCGGCATCCGGCGGGCCGCCGACACCGGCGTCTACGACATCCGCGGCTGGGGCGCCAAGCGCGCCCTCCCGCACTTCGACGACCTGCTGTTCCTCGGCGCCTCGATGTCGCGCTATCCGCTGGAGGGCTACCGCGAGCGGTGCGCCACCGACGTCGTGCTCGGGGACCGCAACGCCCGCCACCCGCTGCACCTCGACATCCCGGTCACGATCGCCGGGATGAGCTTCGGCGCGCTGTCCGCGCAGGCCAAGGAGGCGCTCGGGCGCGGCGCGAGCGAGGCGGGCACCTCCACCACCACCGGCGACGGCGGCATGACCGACGAGGAGCGCGGCCAGTCCCGGCACCTCGTCTACCAGTACCTGCCGTCCCGGTACGGGATGAACCCGGCGCACCTGCGCTCCGCGGACGCGATCGAGATCGTCCTCGGGCAGGGCGCGAAGCCGGGCGGCGGCGGGATGCTGCTCGGCCAGAAGATCTCCGACCGGGTCGCCGCGATGCGCACCCTCCCGGCCGGGATCGACCAGCGCTCGGCCTGCCGGCACCCGGACTGGACCGGGCCGGACGACCTGGCCATCAAGATCCTGGAGCTGCGCGAGATCACCGACTGGCGCACGCCGGTCTACGTCAAGATCGGCGCCTCCCGGACCTACTACGACGTGAAGCTGGCGGTGGCCGCCGGCGCCGACGTCGTCGTCGTCGACGGGATGCAGGGCGGCACCGCGGCCACCCAGGAGGTGTTCATCGAGCACGTCGGCATCCCCACGCTGGCCGCCGTCCCGCAGGCCGTGCAGGCGCTGACCGAGCTGGGCCTGCACCGGAAGGTGCAGCTGATCGTCTCCGGTGGGATCCGGACCGGCGCCGACGTCGCCAAGGCGATGGCGCTCGGCGCCGACGCCGTCGCCATCGGCACCGCCGCGCTGGTCGCGCTCGGCGACAACGATCCCGGCCGGGCGGACGAGTACGAGACGCTCGGCTCGGCGGCCGGCTTCTACGACGACTTCCAGGACGGCCGCGACCCGGCGGGCATCTGCACCCAGGACCCGGAGCTCGCCGCCCGGCTCGATCCGGTCGAGGGCGGCCGCCGGCTGGCGAACTACCTGCGGGTGCTCACGATGGAGGCGCAGACCATCGCCCGCGCCTGCGGCAAGTCGCACCTGCGGAACCTGGAACCGGAGGACCTGGTCGCGCTGACCGTCGAGTCCGCCGCGATGGCCCGGGTACCGCTGGCCGGGACGTCCTGGATCCCCGGGGCGCCGTCGTGAGCACCGCCGACGTGGTGATCGTCGGCGGCGGGCTGGAGGGCTGCGCGACCGCCTGGGCGCTGGCCCGGCGGGGGGTGACCGACGTCGTCGTCGTCGAGCGGTCCACCGTCGGCTCCGGCGGCACCGGCAAGTCGTCGGGCGTCGTGCGCTGCCACTACGGGGTGCGGTCGCTGGCCGCGATGGCGACCCGCAGCCTGGACGTCCTCGAGAACGCCGCCGAGGTGCTGGGCACCGACGTCGGGTTCCGCCGGACCGGCTACGTGGTCGGCGTCGGCGAACCGAACGTCGCCGCGCTGCACGCGTCGATGGCCGACCAGCGCTCGGTCGGCGTCCGCACCGAGAGCATCGGCCACGCCGAGGTGCAGCAACTCTGGCCGGTCGCGGACCTGACCCCGTTCGCCGCGTTCGCCTGGGAGGAGCGCGGCGGCTACGGCGACGCCTACCGGACCGCGCAGGGCTTCCTGGCCGCCGCCCGCGCGGCCGGGGTCCGGCTGCGCCAGCACAGCCCGGTCACCGCGCTGACCACCGACGGCGACCGGATCACCGGGGTCACCCTCGCCGACGGCACGTCGATCGGCGCCGGCACCGTCGTCGTCGCGGCCGGGCCGTGGTCGGTCGGGCTGCTGGCGCCGCTCGGGATCGACCTGCCGATCACCGTGCACCGCGAACAGCTGGTGATCATCGATCCGGGATCGGCGCTGGGCCCGGCCCCGGTATTCTCCGATCTCGTGTCGCTGCAGTACATCCGCCCGGAGGGCGACGGCGCGATCCTGTTCGGCAACTCCGACCTGTCGGTGCTCGAACCGGCCGACCCGGACCGCTACCCGGACCGGGCGGACGACGCGTTCGTCGAGCAGGCGATCGGCAAGGTCGGCACCCGGCTGCCCGGCCTGGCGGATCCCGCGGTCGCCACCACCTACGCCGGCTGCTACGACGTGACACCCGACTTCAACCCGGTGATCTCCCGGACCGGGCCGGACCGCCTGGTCGTCGCCGCCGGGTTCTCCGGGCACGGGTTCAAGATCTCCCCCGCAGTCGGCACGCTGGTCGCCGACCTGGTGGTCGACCGGACGAGCTCGGTGCCGGAGATCCCGGAACGCGACTTCCGGCTGTCCCGGTTCGCCGAGGGGGACCTGCTGCGCAGCCCGCACCCCTACGCCGGGGCCGGCGAGATGCGATGACCGGCGAACCGGAGGACCCGGAGATCGATCACGGCCCCGCGCTGCGCGAGATCGACCAGCCGCCGCCCGAGGAGGGCAGGCTGGAACGCGCGATCGGGGTCCAGGTGCGGCGGATCAGGCAGGCGTCCGGGGCCACCCTGGCCGAGATGGCCGTGCGTACCGGGATCTCCAAACCCATGCTCTCGAAGATCGAGAACGCCCAGACCTCCTGCAGCCTGACCACCCTCGCCCGGCTCGCCGACGCCCTCGACGTGCCGGTCACCTCCCTGTTCCGCGACGCCGACACCCCCCGCGAGGCCGTGTTCACCCCCGCCGGGGCCGGCGCCCGCATCGTCGCCCGCGGCACCCGCGTCGGGCACGACTACACCCTGCTCGGCGCACTGCGCGGACCGCACAAGCGGATGGAGGCCCACCTGGTCACCCTCACCGAGCACAGCGAGGAGTTCCCGCTGTTCCAGCACCCCGGCACCGAACTGCTCTACATGCTCGAAGGACGCATGGTCTACGGCCACGGCGAGACCGGCTACACCATGGCCCCCGGCGACGCCCTGCAACTCGACGGCGAAGGCACCCACGGCCCCCGCGAACTGCTCGAGCTCCCCATCCGCTTCCTGTCCGTCGTCGCCTACGGCGAGGTCTCCGGGATGTGAGATGAGCCGGTGGATCCTGCACGCCGATCTCGACCAGTTCCTGGCCGCGGCGGAGGTGCTGCGGTGGATTCGGTGAACCTCACCCGTTCACCGGGGCCCGGTTGTCCGCCCGGTCGGTGACGATGGTCCGGTGGACCCTGCGCCCCTTGAACGTCGGACGCGGATCAATATCGACGGATGCAACCTGAGTGTCCAGGTCGCTGGTCGGGGCAGTCCCGCGATCGTGTTCTTGAACTGCTCGGGTGGTGACGGAAGCGAGTGGAACAAGGTTGTCCCACTGCTCCCAGCGGGTTCGGCGACGGTGCGGTACGGCCGCCCGGGCCTGGCAGGCTCGGACCCTCTGCCCGGAAGCGAGGTCGAGCGGGAGCGCAGTGCGCTGTGGGCAGCACAGCAACTGCGCGATCTCCTCCAGAGCGCCGAAGTCGCGCCGCCGTACGTGCTGGTGTCGAGCAGCCTCGGCGCGTGGATCCTCGGCCTGTACGCCCGCACGTGGCCGGACGAGCTGGCCGGCGCCGTCCTGGTCGATCCCACCATGCGCGTTCCGTGGCCCGATGAGGTCCTGCGGGGGCCGGTTGTCGAGGACGGGGGCAGCGGCGGGATCAGGTTTCCGCTGGCCGCCTGCTACGACGAGCTGCGTGAGCGGCCCTCGCCGCCGATCTCCCGGAGTGTGGTGGTGTCGAGCAGTGTGGGTCGCTTGGTGCGTGACCCGCCCGAGAACCCGTGGTACGAGCCGCTGGCACTCGAGCAGGTCGACGAGCTGTGGCAGGGATTTCAGCGAGACCGGGCACGGCACCTGTCTGCGACGCAGGTCCTCGCGCACACTGCTGGGCACTTCGTGCACCGGGACGCCCCCGAACTCGTCTCGCTCGTGACCCGAGCGGTCGTGGACGCAGCTCACGCGGGCGGGCACCTCCAACTCAGCGCTACCGAGCTCGAGCAGTCCGGTGGTTATCTGGCCGGCAGAGCAGACTGACCTGGCCGACGCGACAGCGGGCTCCTCGTCGCCGACCCGAGGTGGGAGCAGCCGGGTTCGGTGGACGCCGTGGAATGTCCGGACGCTTCACTCCTGGACGGCTGAACGGGCATCTCATCGCTACAGCACCTGCTCCACGTAGCCGCGCGCTCGCTCGCCCACTGCCCCGCCGGCGTGCCCGACTCCGGCGTCGACGACACGCGTGGCGCCGTCGGCCCCGACCCGGGGATCGTGCTGATCTGCCGCGCAGCTCCAGGGACGACGGCGGATGCCCACGTCCGCGCCGATGCCGCCCCGGATGACGCCGGAGAACACCCGTCAGGGCGACGACCAACGCAGATCCGACCACTGTGATCACGAGGACGGGACACAGTGGGCAGAGAGGCACCCAGCAGAAGATCGCGGCCGGAAGTCGAATCAGGCAGGGCACTCGCGGGGGCGGAGAGGGGAAACCGGGGGCAGATTCCCGCACCCCGACCTCGATCGTCCGAGCGGCGCTAGCATCCGATCGGACCACGGGCCCGGGAGGTGTCGAGGTGGCCGAACCGAACCGCGCCCTGCGAGCGGCCCGCGAGCGCCTTCCCTCTCGACGTGTACCGGGCGAACGGCTCTCCCGCGCCGAACTTGCCGAGGCGGTCAACGCACATCTGTGGAACCGCACACGACGCCGGTACGACCTCGACGACCACCTCATCGGAAAGTGGGAGCGTGGGACGGTGCGCACCCCTTCGGCGCCGTATCGCGCGGCGCTTCGGGCGGTGCTCGGAGTCCAAACCGATGCCGCCCTCGGATTCGGTATCGTCGACAGCTCCCACCACCGGAGTCTCGGCATCGCCCGCGATGTGGTCCCGCCCGCAGGTTCTCGACGACGCCGTCGATGCCGCCGAGGCCGAGCTGCCACTGGCCCGCCACGCCGCACCGACCCGACTCATGGTGCTCGGTGGAGCCGGACTGCTCGGTCCGCTCGCCGGATGGCTCGAACCACTGGTCGCCGCCACCGGCCAAGGCCGCGGATTCGCCTATGACGAAGTCGAGGCCGTCGAGGCGTTGGTCGACGCGTTCCGGGCCTGGCGCGGGACGGGGCTCAGTCGCGCTGCGGTCACCGGACAGGTCGCCGATCTCGCCGACAGACTGCGGGACGCACCCGGCGGTTCGCGCACCGATCGCGTTTACCTCGCGACTGCGCACCTCTCGAAGATCGCCGGATCGATGGCCTTCGACGCAGGGACCCACCGGGCCGCACAGCGCCACTACATCACCGCAGTACGACTCGCCAAGGCCGGCGGCGACCTCGGGTTCGGCGCGGTCACCCTCGCGGCCCTCGCCCGGGTGCAGTACGACGCCGGTGCCCCCGACGACGGACTCGCCGTGATACACCTCGCCACCCGTGGTTCGCGCGACCACACCACTCCGCGGCTCGTCTCGATGCTCGCCGTCCGGGAGGCATGGGGACACGCCCGGCGCGGAGACTTCGCTCGTTTCCACGCCGCCGCTGACGTGGCCAGGGCCGCCCACCCCGGCGACTCCGATGACGGTGAACCGTCAGCACTCGCCGGTTTCGACACCGCCGAGCTGCACGGCACCCTCGGCGCCCGGCTACGCGATCTCGCCACCCGCGATCCGCGACATGGTCCTGCCGCCATCGATCACATCGAGAGCGCGCTACGGCTGCGCGACCCCGCCAGGGCCCGGTGCCGTGCATTCGATCTCGTCTCGCTCGGCCGGACACATCTGATCACTCGCGATGGAGAGGCGGCCGCCGCACCGATCCGTGCAGCTCTGCCTCATCTGGACGCAAGCCGCCCGGGCCGCCTGTTCCGTAAGGTCCGGGACTGGAATCGGGAAGCCGCACCGCTTGCCGGATGCACCGCCGTCGCCGACACGCGCGCCGAGATCGCCGAGCTGGCCGCCCCCACCGGAAGGAGCGTCTGACATGCCCCGCATCGGGATCACCGGCCACTCGAAGCTCACCCCCGGCTCCGTCCCGCTGGTCGCCGACGCCCTGCGCGCGGAGCTCACCTCGCACCCGTCGCCGCTGGTCGGGCTGTCCTGCCTCGCCCGCGGCGCGGACCAGCTGTTCGCCGACGCCGTGCTCGCCGCCGGCGGCGACCTGATCGTCGTGCTGCCCTCCCGCGACTACCGGGAGAGCAAGGTCAAGCCCGGGAACCGGGACGAGTTCGAGCGGTTGCACGCCCGCGCCACCGAGGTACGGGTGCTCCCCTTCGACACCGCGGACCGGGCCGCCTACGCCGCCGCCGGACGGGCCGTGCTCGACGACGCCGACCTGCTCGTCGCCGTCTGGGACGGCGCCCCGCCGGACGGGACGGGCGGCACCGGCGACACCGTGCGCGAGGCCCGGGAGCGAGGGCTCCCGGTCCGCGTCGTCTGGCCCGAGGGCGCCGCCCGGCTCTGATCCGGTGATCATCACTTCTGATGATCACCGGCGCCGGTGCGATAACGAGCCGATCCCGGCACCGACATGCCGGGCGGCGGTGCGCCCGGAATCAGGCCGGTCGCCCGGATCAGGAGGACGACGTGCGGCGTGCAGTGAGGGCGGCGGCGATGCTGCTGACCGCCTCGGTGACGGCCGGGATGCTCAGCGGCTGTGACGCGGCGCGGGCGACCGTGTCACGGGTCGTGGACGGTGACACGGTCGACGTCGTCGTCGACGGCCGGGAGCAGCGGATCCGGCTGCTCAACATCGACACCCCGGAGACCGTGCACCCGGACGAGGACGTGCAGTGCCTCGGCCCCGAGGCGGCCGCACATCTGCGGTCGCTGCTGCCGGCCGGCACCGAGGTCGAGGTGCTCGTCGACGAGGAGACCACCGACCGCTACGACCGGGTGCTCGCCGGGATCCGGCTGGACGACGGCCGGCTGGTGAACGCCGAGATGGCCCGTGCGGGTCTGGCCCTGCCGATGCAGGTGGGCGCCAACGACCGGTTCCTGCCGGAGGTCGAGCAGGCGCACGCCGAGGCGGTCGCCGCCGGGCGGGGCCTGTACGACCCGGAGATCGGCTGCACCGTCCCCGGCCAGGTCACGGCCGTCGAGGCGGCGGCCACCGGCCTCGCCACGCCGGCCGGGGCGGGCACCGCGGAGCAGGCCGACACCGCCGCCGCCGGAGCGGCCGCGGTGGCCGCGACCGCCCTCGCGCTGCACTCCGCGCTGAGCTCCGACGCCCCGCGCGACGGGCTGGTGTGGGCGGCGGTCCGCGACCGGGACGACCGCCCGGCCATGGCGCAGCGGGCCCGGACGGCTGCGGGTACTGCCGAGGACCGGGCCGACGGCCACCGGGCGACGGCCCGCGAACTGCGCACTCCCCCGCCGCCGCCCGCCCCCACCACCAGCCCGCGGCCCACGACCGGATCCACCGGCGGTACCGCGAGCGCGCCCCGGCAGTCGCCGGCCACCCGGCAACGGCCCAGGCCGGCGCCCGCACCGGCACCGGAGGTCCGCGACTCCGGCAGCTCCGGCGGCTCCGGCGGCCCGCCCGGCTACACCGGCCCGCGCTGCTACGCCCCGGGCGGCAAGACCTGGACGCCCTGCTGATCCAGCCCAACCCCCCACCCCTACGGGTGGGACCACCCCTCCCCGCTTCCTCGCATGGTGTGTGCACGGACACATCCACCCGCGAGGAAAGGGACCGTTGATGACGACAGCTCCGTCCACCGACTCCGACACGAAGGCCGTCGAGCAGCTCGACGCCGTCGTCCTGGGCGCCGGCGTCGCCGGGCTCTACCAGTTGCACCAGCTGCGCGAGCAGGGCCTGAACGTGCGCGCCTTCGACGCCGCGGGCGACGTCGGCGGCACCTGGTGGTGGAACCGCTACCCGGGTGCGCGGTTCGACTCCGAGGCCTACATCTACCAGTACCTGTTCGACGAGAAGCTCTACACCGACTGGAGCTGGAGCGAGAAGTTCCCCGGCCAGCCGGAGATCGAGCGGTGGCTGCACTACGTCACCGACCGGCTCGACCTGCGCCGCGACATCACGTTCAACACGAAGATCACCAGCGCCCACTTCGACGAGGACCGGGGCCGCTGGACCGTCCGCACCGACGCGGGCCACGTGCTGGACACCCAGTTCTTCGTCAGCTGCGCCGGGATGCTGTCGGCACCGCTGACCGACCAGTTCGAGGGCCAGGACTCGTTCGCCGGGCAGGTGGTCTACACCTCGTCGTACCCGGCCGGCGGCGTCGACGTGGCGGGCAAGCGGGTCGGTGTGGTCGGGATCGGCGCGACCGGCATCCAGGTGATCCAGACGATCGCACCGGACGTCGGGCACCTGACGGTCTTCGCCCGCACCCCGCAGTACGTGCTACCGATGAAGAACCCGCGCTACGGACCCGAGGAGCAGGCCGCCTACAAGGCCCGCTTCGCCGAGCTGAAGGCGACCATCCCGCACACCTTCACCGGCTTCGAGTACGACTTCGAGCACGCCTGGGCGGACTGCACGCCGGAGCAGCGGCTGGAGATCCTCGAGGAGACCTACCAGGACGGCTCGCTGAAGCTGTGGCTGGCCGGCTTCGGCGAGATGTTCTTCTCCGAGGAGGTGTCGGAGGAGGTGTCGGAGTTCGTCCGCGACAAGATGCGCGAGCGACTGGTCGACCAGCACCTGATCGACGTGCTGGTGCCCACCGACTACGGGTTCGGCACCCACCGGGTACCGCTGGAGAACGGCTACCTGGAGGTCTACCGCCAGGACAACGTCGATCTGATCGGGGTCAAGGACAATCCGATCGCCCGGATCCGCCCCGAGGGCATCGAGCTCACCGACGGCACCGTCGTCGAGCTGGACGTGATCATCCTGGCGACCGGGTTCGACGCCGGCACCGGGGCGCTCACCCGGATCGACATCCGCGGGCGCGACGGCCGTTCGCTGGCCGACGAGTGGGGCCGCGACATCCGGACGACGATGGGCCTGGCCAAGCACGGCTACCCGAACCTGCTGACCACCGCCGTCCCGCTGGCCCCGTCGGCGGCGCTGTGCAACATGACGACCTGCCTGCAGCAGCAGACCGAGTGGATCACCCGGGCGATCCGGGACCTGCGGGTCGAGGGCAAGTCGGTGATCGAGCCGACCGAGCAGGGCGAGGACGCCTGGGTCGCGCACCACGAGGAGACCGCGGGCGCGACCATCGTGGTCAACACGACATCGTGGTACCTGGGCTCGAACGTGCCCGGCAAGCCGCGCCGGCTGCTGTCCTACATCGGCGGGGTCGGCACCTACCGGCAGCTCTGCGAGAAGGAGGCGGCGGACGGCTACCCGGCGTTCGAACGGCGCTGAGCCGGCGGCGCCGGATCAGGCGAGCAGCCCGTGCCGGCGGGCGACCGAGACCGCCTCGGTCCGGTTGCCGGCGCCGAGCTTGCCGTAGATGTTCTTCAGGTACCACTTCACCGTGTTCACGGTGACCGACAACGACCGGGCCACCTGCTGGTTGGTCCGGCCGACGTCGATCATCCGGAGGATCTCCAGCTCGCGGCCGGTGAGATCGACCGACGCGGTGGACGCGGTGGCGGCCCGTTCCCCGAGCAGCGCCTCCAGCTGCTCGGGGAGCGGTGCCGCCCCCACCGGCCAGTTCCCGGCCGCGGCCCGCACGACGAGCCGTTCGAGCACCGCCCGGACGGCCGGGCCGCCGTCGCGCACGATCTGCGGCACCCGCTCGGCGACGACCCGGTCGAGGACGCCGGCCAGCGTCCGTTCGGCGGCCATCCGCAGCGCGGCCCGTTCCTGGACCCCGGCGAGCTGCACCGACAGCACGGTCGCCGACCGGACGCAGCCGCGGGCGGCGTCGGACCCGACCAGGTTCTCCAGCAGCGCGGCCGCACCGTCGTGGTCGCACTCCGCGGACAGCACCGCGGCCAGCGACGAGGTGCGCAGCCGGTCGATCGCCTCGGCGATCCCGCCGTGCCGGCACGAACCCTCCGGCAGCTCCTGGGCGACCCGGCGGGCGTCACGGACCTTGCCGGCGTCGAGCAGCTGCACGATGCGCTCCGCCCCGATCGCGGCCCGCAGCCGGACCAGCCCGAGGCGTTCGGCGACCTGCGCGCCCTCGGCGAGCAGCTCGGCGGCCTCCGCGACGGCGCCGCGCCGGGCCCGGACCCGGGCCCGCAGCGCGTACCCGGCGGCCATGAACTCGACGACGCCGCTCTCCGCGCCCAGCTCGCCGCACTCCTCCAGGAGCCGCTCGGCGTCGTCGATCCGGCCCCGCATGTAGTGCAGCTCGCCGAGCAGCGCGGCCGCCAGCCGGGCCGCGTGCGACCGCTGCCCGGCCGAGCGGCGGGCCAGCTCGACGGCGTCGGTGAGGTGCTCCTCGGCGGCGTCGACGTCGAGCTGGGACAGCGCGGCGATGCCGGCGAAGCAGCGCCCGTACACGGCCGCGAACGAGCCGGTGGTGCGGTCGTGGAACGGGCGCGCCCAGCGCTGGCGCTCCCGGGCCCTGCCGTGCCGGGTGGCGTGGAAGTCGCAGAAGGTCTGGATGTTCGCCCCTACGGCGACCACCCACGGCCGGTGCTCCCAGGGCCGGTCGAGGCTGCGCCGGACCAGGTCCTCGGCCCGGTCGGTGCGGTCGTTGTAGATGTCGATGCACGCCTGCACGACGTCGGCCTCGATCTCCATCGCGGCGTCGCCGTGGGGCAGCGCCGAGCGCAGCAGGTCCAGCGTCGCCTGGGCCGCCGTGGTGCGCTGGAGCAGGCAGTTCGCCCAGGCCACCGCCATCAGCAGGCGGGGCCGGTCGTCGGCGGCGGTCGGCGGGAGCCGGTTCATCAGCCCGAGCAGGCTGACCATCCGGCTGTGCTCGACGAACGACATGGCGTGCTGCTCGACGAGATCGGTGGCCCGGCCGACCTCGCCCGCGGCGAGCGCGTGGCTGACCGCCTCCGGGGCGAGCCCGGCCCGGGCGAACCAGTCGCTGGCCCGCAGGTGCAGCGCGGCGACCCGGTCCGGGTGGTCGCGCCGCAGCCGTCGTCGCAGGTGGTCGGCGAACAGGTGGTGGTAGCGGAACCACTCGCGCTCGTCGTCGAGCGGCCGCAGGAACAGGTTGCGGATCTCCAGCTCCTCCAGCACCGCCTGGCCGTCGGAGCGGCCTGTGAGCTCGCCGGCGAGCTCGCCGCAGAGCCGGTCGCACACCGAGGTCGCGAGCAGCGCGTCGAGGATCTCCGGCGGCAGCGCGTCGAGCACGTTCTCGGTGAGGTACTCCCCCACCGAGTGGTGCCGGCCGGAGAAGCCGCGGATCAGCGCCTCCGGGTCGGCGCAGTCGCGCAGCGACAGCGACACCAGCTGCAGCGCGGCGACCCAGCCGTCGGTGCCCGCGGAGAGCCGGGCGACGTCGTCGCCATCGAGGGTGAGCCCGTTCAGCTCGACCAGGAACTCGCGGGCCTCGGCCAGGTCGAAGCGCAGCGCGGCGGCGTCGATCTCGACGAGCTGGCCGCGCACCCGCAGCCGGGACAGCGGCAGCCGGGGGCGGCGCCGGCTGGTCAGCACGACCGAGAGGTTCGGCGGGGCGAAGTCGAGCAGGTGCACCAGGGCGTGGTGCACCGCGGCGTCGTCGATCAGGTGCCAGTCGTCGAAGGTGAGGACGACCGGCGCGGCGACCGCCCCGATCAGCTCCAGCAGCGTGGCCAGCACGTAGCGCTGGGTGTCCTCGGCGTTCTGTTCGATCAGCTCGGCGAGGTCGCGCAGCGGCTCGTCCGCGCCGGGCAGCACCCGGCGGACCGCGCCGAGCAGGTGGGACAGGAACCAGTGCGGGGCGTTGTCGTCGTCGTGCAGACCCAGCCAGGCGATCAGCGCGCCGTCGGCCTCCAGCTCGCGCAGCCGCTGCACGGCCAGCGTCGTCTTGCCGTACCCGGCGGGTGCGTGGATCACCACCAGCCGGGTCGCCCCGTCGGCGCGCAGCCGGTCCAGCAGCCGCTCGCGTTCGATCACGTTGTGCACGTGGGTCGGCGCGCGGAAACGCGTGGAGACGTTGCGTGGAACCGTGCGGCCGACCGGTTCCAGAGCCGTCATCGCCCCACCTCCGTGAGGATCACCGGGCGTCCCTGCCCGGACACCGATGGTACGCAGGTCGACGGCCGCCGTGACCCCGGCGACCGGAGTGGATCCGCCCCGCCCGCACCGGGCCGGATCCGGCGCGGGCGGGGCGAGGCTCAGAAGGTGACCAGCGGTTTGATCACGTTGTCGGACTTGGAGGACATCAGCTCGAACGCCTCCTCGACCCGGTCGAAGCCGAACCGGTGGCTGGTCATCGGCGTCGGGTCGACCCGGTCGGAGAGCATCAGCCGGAACAGCCGCTGCATGCGCAGGTTGCCGCCGGTGCACAGCCCGGTCCGGATCGACTTGCCGTTCATCCCGAGGCCGAAGGCGTCCAGCGGCAGCTGCAGCGGGTTCGGGTTCTCCCCGTGGTAGCCGATGTTGGAGACCCGGCCGCCGGCCTTGGTCACCCGCAGGCACGCCTCGAACGTCTGTGGGAAGCCGAACGCCTCGATCGCCGCGTCCACGCCGACCCCGCCGGTCATGTCCATGATCTGCTCGACCGGGTCGCCCGCGGTGAAGTCGACGATGTCGTCGGCGCCGAACTGCTTCGCCAGCGCCTGGCGTTCCGGTCGGGACTCCACGGCGATGATCCGGCCGGCGCCGAGCCGGTGCGCGCCGATCGTCGCGCACAGCCCGACCGGGCCCTGCGCGAACACGGCCACCGTGTCGCCGATCTCGATCGACGCGTTCTCCGCGCCCATGATCCCGGTGGAGAGCATGTCGCAGGCGTAGGCGGCCTTCTCGTCGGACAGCTCGTCCGGGATGGGGGCCAGGTTCCCCTTGGCCGCGGGCACGACGAAGTACTCGGCCATGTTGCCGTCCATCTGCGCGGTGTAGCGGTACCCGCCGAGCGGACCGCCGCACTGGCTGGTGTCCCCGCGTTGACAGTAGTCACAGCGGAAGCACGGGGTGACGGCGTTGACGGCCACCCGCTGGCCCTCGGTGAACCCCTCGACGGCCGAGCCGAGCGCGTGCACCACGCCGACCGCCTCGTGCCCGAGCGTCGCGCCGTCGGCGACCGGCAACGCGCCCTTCACGGTGTGCACGTCGGAGGTGCAGATCAGGGCCGCCGTCGTCCGGACGACCGCCTCCTCCGGCCCGGGCACCGGGATCGGCTTCTCGACCACCGCCGTCCGGCCGACCTCGGTCATGACGAACGCACGCATCGTCGGGCTCATGCTGGACCTCCTTGTCCGGTGTGACGGTGCCCACCGTTGCAAGGTCGGCGGCACCGTGGCCCCACCCCTTCGGGTGGGCGCACCGGATCGGGGACACTCCGCACGTGACGACGTGGACGGCCGACGAGTGCGCCGAGCAGTGGGGCGTGCAGGTGGGGACCTGGAACTCCTACGTGAGCCGCGGGCAGGCGCCCGCGCCGCTGCCCGCGCCGGACGACGCGGGCCGCCGAATGTGGGACGCCGCCGCGGTCCGCGCGTTCCCCCGGCCGGGCGCCGGGCACCGCCGGACCTCGGCGGCCGCGGAGGAGCTGCTCGCCGAGATGGCCGAGACCGGGGCCCGGATGGCGGAGCTGCGGGACCGGCAGCGCGAGCTGCTGCGGGCCGGCCGGGACGCCGGCTGCGAGATCCGTGCGATGTCCGAGGCGCTCGGGATCTCCCGGCAGACCGCGTACGCCTGGTTGAAGAACTGATCCACGGCGGCCCGGTTTGCCCATCATCAGGATCGACGAAATCCTGATAGGGTCTTCCCAATTCGTCGCACCATGGACGCACCGGACGGCGAGGGGTTCGTCCGGCGTGACCGGGGGGGCGACGATGGACATCGCGACGATTCTGCTGCTGCTGCTCGGCGGCGTCGGGGGGTTCTTCGTGGGCCGCTGGAGCGCCGAGACGCGGCGCGCGCACTTCGACCGCAACGCCGTGTGGAACAACCGCAAGCGCTACCGGGACGGGTGAGCCGGCGCCGGGATCAGTAGCCGATCGCCGAGGTGTAGTCGGCCGCGCCGAAGCCGATCGCCGTCGCCACGATCATGAGGGTGACCAGCGCGAACGGCCAGGACAGCCGTCGTTCGACGATCCGCAGCACGGTCATCGCGAGCCCGGCGATCCCGGCCGCGGCCGCGACGACCAGCGATCCGGCCACCGAGACCAGGATCCGCGACGAGCTGCACGTCTGCGGCGGGCAGTAGTCCAGGAAGGCCATCAGGAAGACCCCGCCGAACACGCCCAGCGCGACCAGCATCCCGGCCAGGGCCAGGGCGACACCGGACAGCACGACGTCCCACCTGATCACGGGACGACGGTCCGCGCCGGCCCGCGGGGACCCTGCCGACAGCATGCACCAACGGTACTCGTATCGCCCGGAGCGGGACAGATCGGACACCACTCCGGGCGATCACCGATCACCCAGCGGATACACGGTGCTCCCGGCCTGACAGCGGGGGCACCAGAACAGGTTCCGGGCCCGGACGGCACGGTGCGCGATCGGCGTACCGCAGACCAGGCAGGGCCGGCCGGTGCGCCGGTAGGTATAGACGACGCTCGCGCAGACCGGGCCGCGGGCGGGGGTCTCCGGCGGGCCGTCGCCGTGCGCGGGCAGGATCGTCTCGATCCGGCCACGCCGCTCGCCGTCGCGCAGCATCGCGGACAGGTCCGCCCAGAGCGCGGCGAACGTGTCGTCGTCGAGCTCGCGGGCCGGGGTCATCGGGTCGAGCCCGGTGCGGAACAGCGTCTCCGCCCGGAACACGTTGCCGACGCCTGCGATCACCGACTGGTCCATCAGCAGCGCGGCCAGCGGTGCCCGGGACCGGGCGAACCGGTCCCGGACCCGCTCCGGGTCCGCGTCGGCGCGCAGCGGGTCCTCGCCGAGCCGGGCCCGCAGCGCGGCCACCCCGGCGTCGTCGAGCAGCTCGCAGGCGGCCGGACCGCGCAGGTCGGCGTAGTGGCTGTCGCCGACGATCCGCATCCGCACCTGCCCGCGCGGTGACGTCTCGGGTCGCCGCCGGTTCCCGAACCGGCCCCACAGCCCGAGGTGGACGTGCACCACGGTGTCCGGGCCGAAGTACTGGAACAGATGCTTGCCGTGCGCGTCGACGCCGTCGAGCACCCGGCCGTCGACGGCCCCGGCACCGGTGGTGAACCGGCCCTGCGGGCTGCTGACGTCGACCGGCCGGCCCGCGAAGCGACGCCGCTGCAGGCGGGCCAGCCGGTGCACCGTGTGTCCCTCGGGCATGGGCCCAGCGTCCCCCGGCCGCGTCCGCTGCGCGCGGCGACCGGGTGCGCGGTCAGTCCCGGTGGGCCGCCGCCCGGTCGCGGGTCACGGCGGTCTCGCGGCGGCGGGCGGCCAGCAGGTGGTCCACCGAGAACCGGCCGGGGCCGGTAGCGGCGAGCGCGAGGGCCAGCGCGGCGATCACGCCGACCAGCTCCCAGCCGCCGTCGGACACGAACACGGTGATCCCGAGGTGCGCGAACAGGTAGGCACCCACCATGGTGACCACGGTCGCCAGCCCGGCGACGGTCGTCGCGGCACCGGCGAGCAGCAGGAGCCCGCCGAGGGTCTCGACGGTCATGACGAACAGCGCGGACAGCGTCGGCAGCGGGATCCCCATGCCGGAGAAGCCCTCGGCGACACCGCCGACACCGCGGCCGAGCTTCTGCACCCCGTGTGCGACGAGCACGACGCCGAGCAGGATACGGGAGATCAACAAGGCGATGTCGGACGCGGGCGCGGGGAGCGGGCGCATGTGGCATACCTCTCAATGGTTGAGCATTCACTGACCCGTTCGACGGTACCGACATCGGCCGTTCGGCCGTCGCCGCTCGCAGTGACGTTCGTCCGCATCCCGATCGGCGGTTCGGGCTTGCCCCGGCGGCCCCGCTCGGATCACCTGTGCGGGTGCACGACTACTCGACGCTCACCCACCTGGAGTGCTCCCGCGAGGGGACCCGGCACGACGCCGACGTCGTCCAGGGCACCTCCCCGGCCGGTGCCCCGCTGCTCGCCCGCTACGACCTCGACCGGGCCCGCACGCTGGTGACCCCGGACGACATCGCGGCCCGCCCGCCGGACCTGTGGCGCTACCACGAGCTGCTGCCGGTGCGCGATCCCGCGCACGTGGTCACCATGGGCGAGGGCATGACGCCGCTGCTGCCGCTCCCCCGGGCCGGCGCCCGCCTCGGCCTGCCGCGGCTGCTGATGAAGGACGAGGGCCTGGTCCCGACCGGGGCCTTCAAGGCGCGCGGCGCCGCGGTCGGGGTCTCCCGGGCCGCCGAGCTCGGCGTGCGCGCGGTCGCGATGCCGACCAACGGCAACGCCGGTGCCGCCTGGGCCTGCTACGCCGCCCGGGCCGGGCTCGGAGCGCTGATCGCGATGCCGGTCGACGCGCCGGAGATCACCCGCCGCGAGGTCGTCGTCTCCGGTGCGGAGCTGTACCTGGTGGACGGCCTGATCGGCGACGCGGGCCGGCTGGTCGCCGGCGCCGTCGCCCGGCGCACCGGCTACCAGGACACCTCGACGCTGCGCGAGCCGTACCGGATCGAGGGCAAGAAGACGATGGGCTACGAGATCGCCGAGCAGCTCGGCTGGCGGGCACCGGACGTCATCCTCTACCCGACCGGCGGCGGCGTCGGGATCATCGCCATCCACAAGGCGCTGCAGGAGATGCACGAGCTGGGCTGGCTGACCGGGCCGATGCCCCGGCTGGTGGCGGTGCAGGCCGCCGGGTGCGCCCCGATCGTCGACGCGTTCGACGCCGGCCTGCGCACCTCCGAGGCCCCGGCCGATCCGCACACGGTCGCCTTCGGCATCACCGTGCCCAAGGCGCTCGGCGACTTCCTGGTGCTCGACGCGGTGTACGCCACCGGCGGCACCGCGGTCGCCGTCACCGATCAGGAGCTGCTGGCCGCCCAGCACGCGCTGGCCCGGGACGAGGGCACCTGGATCTGCCCGGAGGGCGCGGCCTGCGTCGCCGCGGCCGCCCGGATGCGCGAGTCCGGCCTGCTGGACGGCGGCGAGGAGGTCGTCGTGCTCAACACCGGCAGCGGGCTGATCTATCCGGACACCGTCGTCGCCGACGCCCCGGTGCTGGCGAAGGACGGTCGCATCCCCTGACCGGCCGGGCCGAGGCGGGTGTCCGGGCGCACCGGGCATCGGGCACCCTGTACCCGTGGCACTGCTCCGACCCGCGGCCGAGCCGCCGCCCGCGCCGCTGTCGCGGTACTGGAAGGCCTACGTGACCGACTGCACCGAGCAGGTCACCCGCTTCCACCGGATCACCGCCGTGGTCGGTGCGACGCAGGTGCGGACCTGGCTCGGCGAGATCGGCAAGCGGCTCGACTCCGAGCTCGAGGCGGTGCACCGGCTCGCCGCCGTCGGGGACTCGATCGAACCGGCCCGCTTCCGGATCACCGAGCCGCCCGCGAAGCGGATCGCGAACCGGCTGAACAAGGCGAAGGTGTCGCTGAAGCAGTCGGTCGACCAGGCCGCCGAGATCGCCGAGCAGGCGGTCCTCGATCCCACCCACGACGACGTCCGGGTGCACCTGAACGTGCTGAACGAGCAGGTCGGGCGGCTGGCGATCGCGGCGCCGCTGACCGAGGAACCCGAGCCGGGGCCCCGCCGCCGCCGGTGGCGCCGCCCCGCCTCCTGACGGCGCCACCGGCCCGCGGTCAGAAGGGCCGGTCCCCCGCGATCGCGACACGCTCGGCGACCCGCCGGTGCGGGTGGTAGTCGCCGACCGCGTAGTGCTGGGTGGCCCGGTTGTCCCAGAACGCGACCGTGCCCTCGGTCCACCGGTACCGGACCTGGTACTCCGGCACGTGGGCCTGCGCGAACAGATGCCGCAGCAGCGCGTCCGACTCCGCCCGCGGCAGCCCGACGATCTCCGTGGTGAACGACGCGTTCACGTTCAGCGTGCGGCGGCCGGTCTCCGGATGGGTCCGGACGACCGGATGGGTGACCGGCGGGAACCGGTCCTGCAGCCGCTCCAGCTTCGCCGGGTCCAGGAAGCGGGCGAAACCCGGGACCATGTCGTGCACCGCGACGGCGTCGTCGATCGTGGCCCGCACCCCGGCGGACAGGTTGTCGTAGGCGGCCGCCATGTCGGCCCACAGGGTGTCGCCGCCGAACGGCGGGACCTGCACCATCCGCAGCACCGCGCCCATCGCCGGCGTCTTCCGGAACGTCGTGTCGGCGTGCCAGATGTTCTCGAAGGTCCGCGCGCCGGTACCGAAGCGGACGACGTCGGCGGTGTCGCCTGCGTCGAGCATCGGGTTGGTCTCCAGCTCGCCCCACAGCAGGCCGAAGGCGCGCTGCTGGGCGCTGCTCAGGTCCTGGCCGGGGAAGAACAGCACCTTCCACTCCAGCAGCGCCCGGTGCAGCTCGGAGCGCAGCTCCCCGTCCGGCACCGTGCGCAGGTCGACACCGGTGATCTCGGCACCGAGGGTGCGGCCGAGCGGGGTGACGGTGAACAGCTCGTACGGTCGGTCCGGCCCGTCGCCGGGCAGGCGGCACAGCAGCCGCTCACCCTCCAGAAGATCGACGGCGGGGGTGGACCGGGGCCGGCTGACCGGCGCATCGAGCTGGATCGTCACGATCCCGATGTTGCGTCCGGGTCCCCGGTCCGGACAACCTCGTGTCCACCTGACGGAGAGATGTCCGGTCACCCGGGCGGGGGCGGCACGGGTCGGCACGGGGCCCCGGCGGCCCGAACACCGGACGCGCATGTCGGTCGTCACGATCTTCGTGGCACGGCGCGGTTCCCGCCGCCTCGAAACCGTCGGTCCCGGCGGGCAGGATGGGGACATGACGACCACCGAGCCCGCTCCGGGAACCCGGCGCTCCGGCCTCGACCTGACCTGGGTCGACCCGGAGGTGCGCCCGCAGGACGATCTGTTCGCCCACGTCAACGGCCGGTGGCTGGAGACCCACGAGATCCCCGAGGACCGCGCACAGGACGGCGCCTTCCGGGTGCTGCGCGACCGCGCCGAGGAGCAGGTGCGGGCGATCGTCGAGGAATGCGCGGCGGGCTCCGCCGAGCCGGGCACCGACGCCCGCCGGATCGGCGACCTCTACCGCTCGTTCATGGACACCGAGCGGGTCGAGCAGCTCGGCGTGGAGCCGCTGCGCCCGCTGCTCGACGAGATCCACGCCGCCACCGGCAAGGCCGAGCTGGCCGCGGTGCTGGGCCGCCGCCAGCGGGAGGGGCGGGCCGCGCTGTTCGGCGAGTTCATCGCCACCGACCTCAAGGACTCCTCCCGCTACCTGGTGAACCTCAACCAGTCCGGGCTGGGCCTGCCCGACGAGGCGTACTACCGGGAGGACGGCTCCGCCGAGATCCGCGCCGCCTACGTCGAGCACCTGCAGCGGCTCGCCGAGCTGGTCGGGCTCGCCGAGCCGGCCCGGGTCGCCGAGCAGGTCATGGAGCTGGAGACGGCGCTGGCCGCCGCGAGCTGGGACAACGTCACCAACCGGGACGCCGAGAAGACCTACACGCTGCTCACCCGCGAGCAGCTCCGCGAGACCGCGCCCGGCTTCGACTGGGCCGAGTGGGAGGCCGCGCTCGGCGTCCCGGCGCACTCCTACGACGAGGTGATCGTCCGGCAGCCCAGCTTCGTCACCGAGGCCGGCGCGCTGTGGGCCGACCGGCCGCTCGAGCAGTGGCAGGCGTGGCTGGCACTGCACGTCATCTCCGCCTGCGCCGACCACCTGTCGTCGGAGCTCGTCGAGGAGGACTTCGCGTTCTACGGCCGCACCCTCTCCGGCACCCCCGAGCTGCGGGAGCGCTGGAAGCGCGGCGTGTCGCTGGTCGAGGGCGCGCTCGGCGAGGCGGTCGCGCAGATCTACGTGGAGCGGCACTTCCCGCCGAAGGCGAAGGAGCGCATCGAGGAGCTCGTCGCCAACGTCGTCGAGGCCTACCGGCAGTCGATCACCACCCTGGACTGGATGAGCCCGGAGACCCGCGAGCGGGCGCTGGACAAGCTCGGCAAGTTCACCCCGAAGGTCGGCTACCCGGAGAAGTGGAAGGACTACTCGGCCCTCCAGATCGACCCGGCCGACCTGCTCGGCAACGCGGGCCGGGCCGCGGAGTGGCGGCACGACCACGAGTACTCGAAGCTCGGCGGGCCGGTGGACCACCAGGAATGGCTGATGACCCCGCAGACGGTCAACGCCTACTACCACCCGCGGCTCAACGAGATCGTCTTCCCGGCCGCGATCCTGCAGCCCCCGTTCTTCGACGCCGACGCCGACGACGCCGCCAACTACGGCGGCATCGGCGCGGTGATCGGGCACGAGATCGGCCACGGCTTCGACGACCAGGGCTCCCGCTACGACGGCGACGGCAACCTGACCGACTGGTGGGAGACCGCCGACCGCAAGGAGTTCGAGTCCCGCGCGCAGATGCTGATCGACCAGTACTCGGCGCTGTCCCCGAAGGGCCTGCCCGACCACAAGGTCAACGGCGCGCTCACCGTCGGCGAGAACATCGGCGACCTCGGCGGCCTGACCATCGCGCTGAAGGCCTACGCGATCGCCAACGAGAGCGGCGAGCCGCCGGTGATCGACGGGCTGACCGGCGAGCAGCGGGTGCTGTTCGGCTGGGCCCAGGTGTGGCGGGCCGTCACCCGTGACGCCGAGGCGATCCGCCGGCTCGCGACCGACCCGCACTCGCCGCCGGACCTGCGCTGCAACGCGGTCGTGACGAACCTGGACACCTTCCACGAGGCGTTCGGGGTCACCGAGGACGACGCCCTGTTCACCGAGCCGGGCCGGCGCGTCCGGATCTGGTGACGACGCATCCGCCGCCATGACGAGGAAGTTCGCCAAGGGCACCCGGGTCGCGTGGAACTGGGGCAACGGCCGGCCGGAGGGCACCGTCGCCGACTGGGCCACCGACCGCATCGAGCGCACGATCAACGGCAGTGTCCAGTCCCGCAACGGCACCGAGGACAATCCCGCCTACGTCCTGGAGCAGGACGACGGGCAGACCGTGCTCAAGCTTCATTCGGAGCTCGAGAAGGCGTGAGGTAGCTGTGCCCGGTCGGCGTGGTCGTGCGCACCCCGTCGGGGGTGCGCTCGACCCGCCACCCGGTTTGCTCGCGGACGTGGTTGTGGAACGCGCAGGTGCCGCGCCCGTTGTCGAGCGTGGTGCGGCCACCGTCGGCGACCCGCCGGATGTGGTCGACGTGCCGGATCGGTGCGTCGCAGTACGGCTCGGTGCACCGGTTGCCGTCCCTCGCCCGGACCAGCTCGGCGAGCAGCCCGGTGAAGGTGCGGCGGCGTGACTCCCCGCCGATCACCGTGCCCGCCCGGGTGAGCAGCCGCCGCACGGTCTTCCGGCCGGTGGTGGTGGCGAGCAGCTCGACCGGGACCGGGCCGTGGCCGGGGATCTCGGCGGGCAGCGGCGAGCCGGGATCGAGATCGAAGCACGCGGCCACCACCGTCGCGACCTTGGTGGCAGGCCAGCACGACCTGCGCGACCGCGCCCCGTTCCAGGCGCTCCGGATCGGTGCGCCCGGCGGCGATGCCGTTGCCGACGTGCTCGCGGGCGAACGCGCGGATCCGGGACGCCTGCAGCGCGGCGACACAGTTCTGCAGGGACTCGATCTGCTGGATCTGGTCGATCAGCTCCGCCTCGGTGCAGCGTGACTGCCCGGCGCTTCCGGACGGCTCGGCGGCTCCGGACGGCTCGGTGGTGCGGGCGGCGTGCTCGATCACGAGCTGGATGAGGGCGAGATCGATCCGTGGGAATCCGGGCTCGTCGACATCGGGGGTGTCGGTCGGGAGTGGAGGGTCGTGGACCGCGGTCATGGAACCGAGATTACTCGAACATGCATTCGACATCGAGCAGTCGTTTGCGATCGCAAAGCTCTGACCTGCGGCGATGTGCCGGCGACCCGAGTCGCCCGGCCCGCTCAGCCCTCGCCCGGACCCCCGCCCAGCTCTCCACGCAGCGACCGCCGGTACCACGCGACATCCCGCCAGCCGTCGTGCTTCCACCCCACCCCCTCGAACACTCCCACCTCGGTGAACCCGAGGCCGCGGTGCAACGCCTCGCTCGCCTCGTTCGGCAGCGTCATCACCGCGACGGCGATGGCCAGGCCCCGCTCGGCGAGCCGGGCGAGCAGCGCCTCGTACAACGCCCGTCCGGTGCCCCGGCCGCGGGCGCCGGGCTCCAGGTACACGCTGACCTCGCAGGTCCAGCGGTAGGCCGCGCGGGCCTTGAACGGTGCCCCGTAGGCGTAGCCGACGATCCGGCCCTCGTCGTCGGTGGCGACCAGCCAGGCGTGCCGTTGCTGCGCGTCGGCGATCCG
The DNA here is from genome assembly GCF_040645415.1 of Pseudonocardia sp. NPDC046786. NCBI lineage: Bacteria > Bacillati > Actinomycetota > Actinomycetes > Pseudonocardiales > Pseudonocardiaceae > Pseudonocardia > Pseudonocardia sp. NPDC046786. Next base: position 100,813 of record NZ_JBEYYF010000009.1, read on the forward strand.
CTCGGCCATCTCGACCGGCCCGGGCGGCTCGGTCTCGAAGCTGATCGTGGTGTCCCGGACGTAGGGCGCGTAGATCGTCGCGCAGGAGTCGGCGTCCTCGGCCGTGGCGTCCCTGATCGTCATCCCGCACATCCAACACCGGAACCGGCATGCAACTGTCGGGGGCGTGGATGAGGATCGGTCGGTGACGACGACCTCCCCGGCCCGCACCGGGCTGCTCGCGGTGGTGCTGGGGCTGCTGTTCGGCCTGGCCGGCATGTCCACCTCCGGCGTGACGGTGGCGCTGCCGCAGCTGGCCGCCGAACTGGACGTGACGACGGCGGCCTCGACCTGGATGGTCACCGGGTACACGGTCGCGCTGGCCGTGGCGACCCCGGTGCACGGGCGCCTCGCCGACACCGTCGGCATCCGCGGCCCGCTCTGCGCCGGCATCGCGCTGCTCGGGCTCGGAGCGCTGACGGCGGCGCTGGCCCCGAACTTCGGGGTGCTCATGGCCGCCCGGGTGGTGCAGGGCCTCGGGGCGGCGTCGGTCCCGGTCCTCGCGGCGGCGCTGCTCAGCGCCCGGCTGCCGGCGGACCGGCGGGGCGGCGCGCTGGGCAGACTGGCCGGCACCTCGGCGCTGCTGTCCGCGCTCGGCCCGCTGATCGGCGGCGCGCTGACCACGGCGGGCGGCTGGCGGGCGGCCGTCGCACTGCCGGCGATCGGCCTGCTCACCGTGCCCTACCTGTGGCGGCGCTCGGCCGTCCGCGGGGACGGGGCGCGGCCGGACCTGGTCGGTGCGGTGATCGTGGCGACCGCGGTGACCGGGCTGGTGCTGCTCGTCCAGTCACCGAGCGCCGGGACGGCCGCCGCGGTGGTCGGCGCGGTGCTGCTCGCCCTCGGCGTCCCGGCGACCGCGGCCTGGGTGCGCCGCCGGCCCGACGGGTTCCTGCCCCGCGCGGTGATCCGGAACCCGGCGGTGGTGCGCAGCGCGGTGTGCGCCGCGGTCGTCCCGGCCGCCTGGTTCGCGCTGCTGCTGGGCATCCCGCTGGAGCTGGCCGAGCGCGGCTGGACGCCGCTGGCCACCGGCCTGGTGCTGGTCCCCGCGGCGTTCGTCGCGCTGGCCTGCCCGGCGCTGTCGGCCGTGCTGCAGTCCCGGATCGGCGCCCGGCGCACGCTCACCGCGGCCTGCGCGACGACGACGGTCGGTCTGCTCGTCGCCGTCGCCGGTGTCACCTGGCACCTGCCGTGGCTGCTGGCGGTGGCGCCGATGCTGGTGACGCTGGCGTTCGGCACCGGCCAGCCCGCGATGATCGCCGCCGTCGGCGACGCCGTGCCCGACGACCGGCGCAGCGGCGCGATCGGGGTCGCGACGCTGTGCTTCCTGACCGGCGCCGGCGTCGGCGCCGCCACGATCGGCGGGTTCGCCCCGGTGGTCGGGCTGCCGGTGGCGCTCGCGCTGCTCGCGGCGGCGTCGCTGCTGATGAGCGCCGTCGCCGGCTACGCGCGTTCCACCTGAACCTTGGTGTCGGAGAAGGTGGGTGCGTGGCCGAGATCGGCGAACCCGGTCGGGTTGATCGCGTTCACCGTCGCCTGCCCCTTGGTCTGGGCGCGCCAGGCGCCCATGTTCGCCATCACCACGCCGCGGGTGACGTCGGCGGTGACGACGGCCCGGACCAGGATCTCGCCGCGGTCGTTGAACACCCGCATCAGGTCGCCGTCGGCCAGCTCGCGGTCGGCGGCGTCGTCCGGGTGCAGCCAGCCGGACGGCTCGCCCTGCGCCCGCTGCTGGGCGGGCAGGTTCGCGAAGCTGGAGTTGATGTAGGCGTGTGACTTCGGCGAGATCAGCGACAGCGGGTGCACGCCGTCGGTGCCGACCGGCGGCACGTAGCGGGGCAGCGGATCGACGACGCCGCCGGGCTGGAACTCGTTCGAGCCCTGCCGGAACAGCGGGAGCACGAAGTCGCCGCCGGCGGCGGCGCCGGACAGGAACTCGTGCCGGCCGGACGGCGTCGGGAACCCACCCTCGGCGTGCGGGGCGTAGGTGTCCGGGCCGGGCAGGTTCAGCCGGGCCCAGCCGGTCTCGGCGAGCGACGCAGGCGTGATGCCCTCGAGTGCCGGCGCCGACCAGTCGTAGGCGGCGGCGATCAGCTCGTCGTCGGTCATCCGGAAGCAGTCGTCGTCGTAGCCCATCGCGGCGGCGAGCCGCCGGAACAGCTCGACGTTGCTGATCGCCTCGCCGACCGGCGGGATGGACGGCCGGTTCAGCCCGATGTAGAAGTGCCCCCAGGAGAACATGATGTCGGTCTGTTCCAGCTGGGTCGTCGCGGGCAGCACGATGTCGGCGTACAGCGCGGTGTCGGTGAGGAACTGCTCGGAGACGACGGTGAACAGGTCGTCGCGGGCCAGCCCGGCGAGCACCTTCTCCTGGTCCGGGCAGACGACGACCGGGTTCGAGTTGTAGACCATCAGCGCCTGCACCGGCGGCCCGTCGATCTCCCCGGCCAGCGCCCGTCCCAGGTGGAACTGGTTGACGATCCGGGTGCCCTCGGGCCGCAGCTCCGGCCGGGACAGCGCGTCCCAGTTCACCGGGAACGCCCACAGCGGCAGCGCGAGCAGCCCGCCGCCGGGCTTGCGCCACGCCCCGACCAGGCCGGGCAGGCAGGAGATCGCCCGGACCGTGGAGCCGCCGCCGGGGTGCCGCTCGATCGCCACCCCGATCCGGATCATCGACGGCTGCCCGGCCGCGTACTCGCGGGCCAGCGTGCGGATGTCGTCGGCCGGGATCCCGGTCTCCGCCTCGGCCCACTCGGGGGTGCAGTCACGGACCCGCTCGGCCAGTTCGTCGACGCCGAGGGTGTGCTGCTCCACGTAGTCCCGGTCGGTCAGCCCCTCGGTGATGATCACGTGGATGAGTGCCATCGCGAGCGCTCCGTCGGTCCCGGGGCGGATCGGGATGTGCCAGTCGGCGCGCGCGGCGGTGCGGTGCTTGACCGGGTCGATCACGACGACCTTCGCGCCGTTGCGCTGCGCCTGCGCCACGAACGGCCACAGGTGCAGGTTGGTGGACACCATGTTGCACGCCCAGATGACGATGTAGCGGGAGTGCACAAGGCTCTCCGGGTCGACGCCCGCGGTGGGGCCGACGCTCATCACGTACGCGGTGGACGCACCGGAGTCGCAGTAGGTGCGCTCACTGACGGTGGCGCCCATCCGGTTGAAGAACGGGTCACCGACGTTGAGCCCGTTCAGCGTGCCCTGGGTGCCCAGGTAGCTGACCGGCATGACGGCCTCGGGGCCGTGCTCGTCGATCACCTGCTTCCAGGTCGACGAGATCGTCCCCAGCGCCTCGTCCCAGGTGATCGGCTCGAACCGGCCGGACCCCTTCGGGCCGGTCCGTCGCAGCGGCGTCGTCACCCGGTCCGGGCTGTACACCCGGTCGACGTAGTTGTTGACCTTCACGCAGAGCCCGCCCCGGGTGAAGGGGTGCTCCTTGTCGCCGCGGACGGCGGTGGCCCGGCCGTTCTCGACGGTCACCGTCATCGCGCAGCCGTCCGGGCAGTCGTGCGGGCAGATGGCGCGGCGGGTGCCGGAGCCGTTCAGGTCGGTCAGCGGCAGCTCGGGGATGGTGGTCATCGCGGGACTCCTCCGGTGGTGGTGACGCCAGCATCGGGTCCGGCGGCAGGGTCCCGTTTCGCGCAGCGTGCCCGTTTGTTGCCACTGGGCGACAGGCATTGACCCGGCGGCGCCCGAGGGGTGGACTCGGGTCCGCGGCCGAGTGATGCGGAGGTGCCCCCGTGGTCCTGTCCCCCGGTGCGGCGCCGGTCGCGTCCCGGACCCGGCGCTGCGACGAGTGGCGCGAGGCGTTGCGGCACGACTTCGTCGCACTCGACGTGGCCCCGGACCGCAGGCGCGGCGGATCGTTCGCCGGTGCCGTGGACAGCGCGACGCTGGCCCACCTGCAGGTCTCCCGGGTGTCGTCGGTGCCGCAGACCTGCCGGCGGACCCCGCAGCTGGCCCACCGGGACGACCGGCGGTTCCTGCAGGTCGGGATGCTGGCCCGGGGGACGGCGGTGCTCGACCAGGACGGCAGACGGGCCGTCCTGCATCCCGGTCAGCTCGCCCTCTACGAGACGGAACGGCCGTTCGCCTGGCAGCTGGGCGGGGACTGGGAGCTGCTGGTCTTCACCTGGCCGCGGGACGCGATCGACCTGACCGGCGGCGAGTCGGCGGCCGCCACCGCGCGGCGCTTCGACACCCGGGCCGGCCTGGGGGCGGTCGTCGCCGGGGTGCTGCGCGGCCTGGTCCGCGATCCGCCGTCGCTCAGCGCCCCCGGCGCGATGCGGGTCGCCGACGAGGTCGGTGGGCTGGTCGGGACGCTGGCCGGTGAGCTGGCCCCGCCCGCCGTCGGTGAGCGGGCGCACGCCGACCTGCGGGTCCGGGTCGAGCGCTACCTCGACGAGCACCTCGCCGATCCCGACCTGGGCCCGGCGTCGATCGCCGCGGCGCACTTCGTCTCCACCCGGCAGCTGCACCGGTTGTTCGCCGGTTCCGGCGAGTCGGTGACCCGGCGGATCCGGCGGGCCCGGCTGGACCGGGCCCGCCGCGATCTCGCCGATCCGCGGCTCGCCGCGACGCCGGTCGGGCAGGTCGCCCGGCGCAACGGCTTCACCGACCTGGCCGGGTTCAGCCGGGCCTTCCGGGCCGCGTACGGGGTGCCGCCGAGCGCCTACCGGCCGCGCCCCTGAGCCGGGGTGCGGTAGACCAGCCTGCGCAGCAGCGCCTCGGCCGGGCCCGGGCTCCCCCGCCGCTCCAGCACGACCGCGTAGGCCAGCGTGACCAGCCAGACCCCGGTCGCGAACAGCGCCGTCGTCGCGCTGCCGAGCACCGCGCCCAGCCCGAGCCCCCAGGCCGCCAGCAGCGGGGCGCACAGCACCGACTGGCCCAGGTAGCAGGTCAGCGACCGCTTCCCGACCGCGCTGATCGCGAAGCCGACCGGCCCGGGCTCGCGCCCGGAGAGCCGGTCCCCGATCAGCCCGAACAGCGCCACGTAGCCGATCCCGCAGGCCACCCCGGTGACCATCTGGGTGGTGGAGAACACCCACATGACCTGGTCCAGACCGCCGAGCACGCCGACGTGCGCCAGCGCGTGCGGGAGCCCGCCGAGCCAGCCGACCGCGATCCCGCCGACCGCGGTGATCCACAGCAGCCGGCGGTGCTCTCCCGGCCGTTCCAGGATCCGGCGCCGCGCCGCCCAGAAGCCGAGCAGGATCGCCACCGGCACCGCGAGCCCCAGCAGCCCCTGCACCAGCACGATGAACGGCCACAGCAGCATCCGCGCCCCCATCGCGGCGAGCACGCTCTCCGACGACGCGGAGGCGGTCACGAAGTCCGGGATCCCGCCGGTGGCCTGCGCCGCCGTCCCGGCGGACAGCGTGGCCAGGGCGCCGAGCACCGACAGCATCGCGAGCAGCAACAGCACGGCGGCACCGATCCCGGCCCACACCAGCAGCGTCCGGTCCGCCCGCCGGACGAACAGCCACACCAGCACCAGCCCGCACAGGCCGTAGGCGCCGAGCACGTCACCGCCCCACAGCAGCAGCGCGTGCACGAACCCGAACACCAGAAGCCACAGGTTGCGCCGCTGCAGCAGCCGGAACGCCTCCCGCTCCGGTACCCCGTTCTCGCCCTGCCGCCGGTAGATCACGGCCAGGCCGTAGCCGAACAGGAACGCGAACATCGGGTACACCCGCATGTCGACGCCCGTGATCAGCACCGCCTGCACGATCCGGTCCGCGACCGAGCCGTCCACCGGATGGAAGCCGGTGAGCGAGTGCGCGCGGCCGTACAGGTAGAACGGCGTGTTCGCGAGCGCGATCAGCAACAGCATGAAGCCCCGTGCCAGGTCCGGCGCCGGTGCCCGCCCGGTCAGCCCGACCGGGCCGGTCAGGCGTGGGCGTCCCCCCTCGACAGTCATGTCTCCCCCCTCGTGAATCCCCCGAACACCAGCAGAGCGGGACGAAACGGGGATCGTCAAGCAGGAAACACCGCCCGCCGGAGCTCGGCGGTGAACCGCAGCCGCAGCTCCGGCCCGGGCGGCGGCCCCGGGGACGCCCGGGTGGTGAGCTCGTCGGCGTACACCCGGAAGCAGCCGTGGATGCCGCGCAGCAACCCCTCGACCAGGAACGGCCCCGGCTCGGCCGGATCCAGCACGGTCCGCAGCATCCGGTGCCCGGTGCCGTCGCCGGTGGCCGCGTCCGGGCAGACGACGAACAGGCCCCGGCCCGCCAGGACCGCCTCCTGCAGCAGGTCCCGGACGAGCTCGGTGTCGTCCACCGGCTCCCCGTGACCGGGTTGCAGGACGTGCCGGGTGACCGGCAGATCCTCGTGTTCGATCGCCTCGGCCAGCGCGACGACGTCGGCGACCGGATGCCCGACGACGGCCGACACCTGCGCGGCCGCGGCGCGCAGCCAGCGCAGCGCGGCGGTCGCCGCCGCGGTCGGTTCGACCTCGCTCAGCAGCCGCCACGCCCCCAGCGGATCCTCGTGCAGGATGCGGTGGGCGAGCGTCAGCTGCTCGGCGGGCACCCCGATCCGGACGTGTGTGACGGCCTGGGCGGAACGCCCGGTGAGGTCGCCCGCGTCGGCGTCGAGGACGGCCTCGATCTCGGCCCGGACCTCGTCGACGACCGCGTCGGCGAAGGCGCGGCCCGGTGCCACGGCCACGACGCGACCCAGGGTGTGCGCGATCCGGTCGCGCTCCTCCGGGATGAGGGCCGGGTCGACGGGCGGGAATTCCGGGAGGCGGACCGCCTCGACCAGCCGGAACGGCTGGATCGTGATCGCCTCGTCCTCGGCGTAGGCCGACCAGAGCAGCTCGGAGAGCCGGGTGAGCAGGCCGGCGGCGCGGCGGGCGTGCACGGCGTCCCAGCTGCGGGGGACGCGGGCGATCCGGGCGGCGACGGTGCCGTCGCCGGTGGGCCAGGTCGCGACGATCACGGACGCGGTCGGGTCGTGGGCGTAGGAGGTCATCACGGACCGTCCCCGTTGGGAGTCATACGGCTTGGACGACTCCGGTGTCCGGGCGGTTCCGGTGGGGTCGCGGTCGGGCACCGGGGGCCGCGGGGCGGGCGGTGTCCGACCCATTCGGCTCCACGGAGGACCGACACTCCCTTACGCTCTGCCGATGCCGACCACTCCGGAGCAGCAGCGCTCGATCAACGGCCTCCTCGCGCAGGTGCACACCGGCAACGTGCTGCAGGTCGCCGCATCGTTGCGGAAGCAGGCCGACGACGTCGAACGTGCGCTCTACGGCGCGCAACAGTCGCTCCGGCTGCAGCCGTGCGGCGCGGATCCCGTCTCGATCGACGCGGCCGCGTCGTTCCAGAAGAAGATCGATCTCATCGTCGCCGCCCACTGGGCTCAGCACGCGGAGCTGAGAGCAGCCGTCGAGGCGCTCCGTCTCTCCGCGATCAGCTACGGCTTCACCGATCAGGATCTTGAGGACTCGTTCCGGAGCCTGGTCGAGCAGTGAAGCCGACCCCGATTGCCATGGCCGCCCTGGTCCTGGTGCTCGTCACCGGGTGCTCGTCCGCTTCCGGCTCGGTCTTCCCGGACCGGCCCTACTCCCTCGACGTCGCGGTGGTCGATCCGTGTTCCGGCCTCACCGACGACCAGCTCGAGGCGATGAACCTGCGCGCGGGCAGCGCGGGAACGAGCCACGGCGGGAGTTCACGCGGGTGTACCTGGCCGGGCGACGACGGCGTCGGGTACTCGTTGCAGACCTTCGACAGCGCCGCATCCGCCGCCCTCGGCGCGGAGCCGACGTCGACCGTCGTCACCGTCGCGGGTTTCGGAGCGGTGCAGAGTTCACCACCCGCCACGGCCACCGGTCTGCCGTTCTGCCAGGTGGTGCTCGACGTGGCCGACGACGCGTCGCTGCGCGCGCAACTCCAGGTCGGTCCGCGCGGCGCGGAGCGCGACCGGCACACCGTGGACGGCACCTGCGCACGGATCCGCGAGGTCGCGGGGCTGATGCTCGACAACCTCCGGCGGCAGCAGGCCGGTTGATCCGCAGCTGCTCCGAAACGACCACAGCGGACTACCCGACGTGGCGATCACACGACTGGGGGTACACCAGGTGAGACCCCCTCGGGTAGCTCTTTGACTCGTGACGACTGCCCTCCGTCCACTACTGCGTGCAGGTAGGAGTTCTCGTTCGTGATGATCATGGTCGGGGCCGGGAACGATCCGTTGCGCACTCGGCGCTTCACACGTGAGCTCCACGGCGTGCTCGCCGGCGACGAGCAACTCAGAGGTCAGGGGGTGACAGCCGAGCTGTACACCGCTTCCCCGGACCGGGAACCGGGGTCGAAAGGCACGGTGGAGAACATCGTCCTCCTGGCCACCGCCGCGGCGACGGCACGTCCCGCGTTCGACGCACTGGTGACTGCGCTGCAGGCCTGGCTGCAGCGCCCTGATCGCCGTGCCACGATCACGATGACCCACGGGGACTGGTCGGTGACCCTGGCCGGTGAGCCAACCGAGCAGCAGCTCCGGGCGATCCGCGAGTTCCGGCCCGACCCGAACGCCGACGATCCCGACTCGAACGGTGCCCGGCAGCAGTGACCCGCCGAGCGCTGCTCATCGCAACCGCCACCTACGAGGACAGGGAGATCGCCGACCTGCCGTCGGCACGGCGGGACATCGAGGAACTCGGCTCGGTCCTGGAAGATCCCGCGGTCGGACGTTACGTCGTCGAACCGCACGTCGATCTCGGCGCCGAGGCGATGCGAGCCGTCATCCGCGACTTCTGCGGCCGGTGTGAGGAGGAAGATGTCGCGCTGATCGTCGTCACCGGTCACGGCGTCCTCAGCGACACGGACGACCTGGTGCTGGTGGCCACCGACACCCGGCGTTCCGACGTCGGATCCGGGGTGCGCGCGGAGTTCATCAACGAGCGGCTGGACGACTGCATCGCGGACAACCGGATCCTGCTCCTCGACGCGTGTCACGCGGGGGCGTTCACCCTCGGGTTCCGATCGAGCGGGACCAAGTCACTCACCCCGGAATCGGCCCCGCAGGCCGCCCGTCGGCTGCGCATCCAGGATCGGGGGGTGCACATCCTGATGTCCTCGGACGCGACCGAGCTGTCGTTCGAGCGTCAGGTGGACCATGGAGGAGCGGCCCTGTCCGTGTTCATCGGATCCGTGGTCGACGTACTCCGAGAAGGGGCCGCCGGTTCGTCGACCAGGGACTTCGTATCGGTCGAGGACCTGTTCCAGGCCGTGACCTCGAGGCTCGCCGCGCTCGATCCGCCGCAGACCCCCGTGCACTCCGCACTGAGATCAGCGGGGCAGATCGCGCTGGCCTACCTGCCGGACGGTGTCGCCCGGGATCGAGACCCCGAGCAAGATCCTGGTAGCGCCGCCGAGTCGGCCGAGCTGTCGGGCGAGCCGTCGGTACCCGAGGTACTGCGGTACTTCGGCACGGTCGTCGCTGACGAAGCGCGGATGGGGATGCTGCCTGCCGACGGCGACAGCCACGTTCTGGTGCACGGAATGGAGCGCGCGCTGACCGGCCGTGGGACCGGCTTCACCGAGCCCGACCTGTTCCCGGTGCCGGACGAGGCGGTGGACCTCGTCGAGCGGGCGGTGTCCGGCGACGGTGGAACGCTCTGGGCGGGCTGGCCGTGTGTGGTGCGCTGGACACGGTCCGGCGCCGAGGTCGCCCCGCTGTTCATCCGTCGGGTCGAGCTGCGTGTACCCGGTGCGCTCCGCCCCGTCGGCGAGGCGATCCTGCACCCCGGGCTCGTCGCCGGGTTCGCCGAGGAGGATGCCGCGCAGCTCCAGTCCGCATTCCGGCCACGGTGGCGGCGCGGCGAGGCACGGAGGATGGCCGAACAGGCCGGAGCGATCCTCTACCACGAGCTCGGGCTGCCGATCACCCACCAGCTCGACGCCGACGCCCTCGCCACCGATCTCGGGCTGACCTCTCCCGGGGACGGCACACGCAACGCTGCCGTCCTCTTCGTCGACGGCGCACAGCACGCGATCACGGCCGGCCTGCGCAAGGATCTCTCCGAATTGTCCCGGAACACACAGGTCTCGGCGATGGATTCGCTGTTCTCACCGGATGCGGATGCCGAACCCCAACGCCGGCCGGTCCGGATCGTGACTCCGTTACCCACGAACCCGGCGCAACGCCGGGTACTGGACTCCGCGATGACCCGGCGACTCACCGTCGCCACCGGCCCACCCGGGACGGGGAAGAGCCAGCTGGTCGCGAACGCCGTGGCCACCGCCATCTGCGCGGGTCAGAGCGTGCTGGTCGCCTCGACCAACAACGAGGCCGTCAACGAGGTCCACCGGCGCTGCGCCGACATCGAGCCCGGCATGCTGATCCGGACCGGGAACAAGACCCACCGCAAGACCGAGCCCGGGCAGATCACCCCGCTGCTCGCGGTCGACGACCGGCAGGACCGGACGGTGGAGACCCTCCGGATCGAGCTCGACCACGCCGCGCAGGAACTCGCGCAGGTGGAGACGACGATCGGCGTGGTCGCCGCGCGGGAGCAGGCCCTCGTCGACGCCGCTGCGAGGATCGAGGAGCTCGAGACCGGGTTCCGATGCTCTGCCGCAGATCTCACCGCGCGGCTGGGCCCGGGATGGGGCGCTCGGTCGCACCGGCTCGCCACCGCCTGGTTCCTCGGCAGGTTCCGGCGCCGGCGCTGGCTCGACCGGGCCGGAGTGCCCGAGCGCGACGAGTCGAGACAGCGGTGCATCGATCTGTCTCGGCTCGCCGACGCGCAGGACACCTGGGAACGGCTGCTCGACGAGGCCGAGCGGGCACCGTCCGATCATTACCTCCGCAGCACCCTGGAGCACACCCGCGCAGACCACCGCGACAGGTCGGTCGCACTCGTCCGCCGCACCGTTCGGGACCGCGTCGCAGCCGGCCGGCATCACGTCGAACGCGTCGCCCGCGGCGATGCATCGTGGGCAGAACGCGCGTCCGCGCTTCCCTTCCTCGGCGGCTGGGCGGCCACCTCGTTGACGGCCCGGGTGTTCGGTCCCACCACCCGGTTCGACCTGGTGATCATCGACGAGGCGAGCCAGTGTGCGGTCGCAGCAGTTCTCCCACTGCTGTACCGGGCACGGCGGGCGCTCGTCATCGGCGATCCGATGCAGCTGCCGCACATCTGCAAGCTGGCCGCGGCCACGGACCGTCGGTTACGCGCCGCCCACGGTGTTCCGTCACGGTGGCTGGTCGAACACAGGATGTCACCTCGGAGACATTCCGCCTTCGACGCCGCGGCGCACGCAGCAGGAGAAACTCTGCTGCTGGACGAGCACTACCGGTGTGCTCCGGCGATCGCCGACCTGTCCAACCGCCTCTTCTACAGCGGCCGGCTCACCGTCCTGACCGACGTGCACGCACCGGGCCGGCTTCCCGCCTCCACCGTGCCGATCAGGTGGCTCGACGTGCGCGGCCGCCCCGGCCGTGGCTCGAACGGCAGCTCCTGGCGGAACCTCGAGGAAGCCAGAGCCGCCGCCGCGGTGGCCCGAGAGCTCCAGGAACGACGTCCGCGAGGTACCTCGATCGGAGTCGTGACCCCCTACCGGGCCCAGGCTGAACTGATCCACCGCGAGCTGGGTGACCGTGCTGCACCGGCGACGGCCGGAGCGGACGATCCGCGGATCCGGGTGGGGAGTGCGCACATCTTCCAGGGAGGCGAACGGGACGTCATCGTGTACTCGCTGGTCGCCGCGGACGACGGAGGCAACCCACGACGTTTCGACTGGGCCGCTCGACAACGCCGCCTCTGGAACGTCGCCATCACCCGGGCCCGTTCGGAGCTGGTCGTGGTCGGCGACCTGGAGCACTGGCAGGCGCGCGGTGGGGTGGGCGCCGACCTGGCATCCGCGAGCGAATCGCACGCCGGCGTCGGCATCGTGCCGACGGAGGACTGGCAGCGACGACTGCACAGGTCACTGATCACAAAACATGCCGACGTCGAGTTGGGAGTGCCGCGCTACGGATACCGGGCGGACGCCGTGGTCACGACCCGGGACGGACGGGACAGGGCGGTCCTGCTGGACACCGGGGCGGGAGTCCGACCCCATCCGGGCGAGCATCTGCAGATGATGCTCCGGCGCACGGAGCTCGTCGGAGCGGACCGGCTGCCGGCGTGGCGGATCCTTTCCGGCGACGGTCCCGGAAACCGCCGCCCCCGAACATGTGCGGGACACCCGTCGACCACCAGGTGAGCGGTGATATCAGTCGAACCCTGCTCGATCCGGCTGCCCACGTCCCTGCAGCAGTCCCGACAGCTTCGTGTCCCTCGCGTTCTCGACCTCGCGGCCCACACCGCGCACGGCGCGCGGTGCACCGGCTCGCCGACCTGCCGGACCGTCCAGCGGTGAGGGGGCGGCCGGAGCACCGCCCGCGCCGCGGAATACCGGTTGTGGGCAGCCGACTCGACGCATCTGGCCACGGCCGTGGTCGCCGGGGCGGGCCAGTTCGTCACCGACGACCGGAAGAGCTTCGGGTCGGGCATCTCGAAGATGACATCGTGTGTCCGGGGCAGCTGTCCGGCTGAGGCCCACTCAGACCGTGCCGAAGCGCACCGGTTCGTCCAGGACCGATGCGGCACCGTCGAAATCAGCCAACCGTGCCGCCAGCGTCGCCACGGCGAGCCTCCGCGGCAGGGCGTCGGAGAACTTCAGCCCGTCGAGCGCCCGCTCGTCAACGTGCGGCAGGCACAGACGCTTCACGGCATCAGCGGACCTGGCCACCCACACGTCCCGGCTCACATCACCCCGGATCCGGATCGACACGTCGTTGACCCGCTGTGTGTCGTCGACGAGATCGGACAGCGTCGCGGCGAGGGTGGCATTGGTCCGGAAGCCGGCCCAGGTCCACCAGCGCAGGTCGGCGCCCTCCCGCATCACCACCGTGCCACCCGGGTGAACCGTGTACCGCTCCGTGTCGCGCTGCTCGGCGAGCACATCGGAGGCACGCGCGGTCAGAGTGACCGGAGGGTCTTCTCCCAGGAGCACAGTCCGGACGGCGCGGGCGAGCGCAAAGCTCGCTCCGCCGAGCCCACCGGTGCCCCAGCGGGCCCTGCCACCACGCTCGTCCGCTTCGACGAAGCAACGCTGACGGCCCCAGTCCACCCAGCTCACCCGCCAGCTCCGCCCGGCGAGCAGAATGAGCCGTGGGCCCTCCACCTGGTCGGTGAGCAGCGCGGGATCGAGTAGCCCGATCTCTCGGCGTCCTTCGAACACGCGGAACTGCGGAGGTGCGGTGAACACTGCTGTCATGCCCATGAAGTGGCGTCGGCCGTAGCGCTTCTCCGCAGCCGGCCCGATGCCCATGAGCTCGCCGTCGCGGTCGACGAAACCCTCGTCGAGCAGATGATCGAGGATTGGTTGCGATCCGGGGTCGAACGGCCGGAGCTCGTTCCAGGCGTCGAGAGCGAGGCGCGTCCCCACCGAACCCTGCTGCAGACACAGGGCCAGTAGTTGCTGGGCAACGATGTGCCGGGGCTCCGGCGGTGCGGTGACGGGCTCGACGTAGCCACTGCCCCACAGTTGCAGCAACCCGGCCGCCCACAACAGGGATCTCTGGTCGAGCGCCAGGAACAGGCAGTTCCGCGTGCTGCCCGGGCGACGACCGGTCCGGCCGAGCCGTTGCAGGAACGACGCCACGGTACGCGGCGCGTTGATCTGCACGACCCGGTCGAGGTCGCCGACGTCGATGCCGAGCTCGAGCGTCGACGTCGAGACGATCACGCAGTCGCGCGCCTCGGCGAACGCGGCCTCGGCCTGTCGACGTTCGTCGACCGAGAGCGAGGCGTGGGACAGGAACGTGGTGACACCCCGCTCCCGCAACGCGGTCCCCAGCTTCTCCACCAGCGCGCGACTGTCACAGAACACCAGTCGCTTCTCGCCTCGGTGCAGGGCCGCGAGCACGGTGGCCGCGTTGTCCACCGAGCCGACGTAGTCGAGCTCGACGTCGGCACCGGCGACCGCGGACCCGGCCTGCGGAGCGACAACGGTCGACGCCCGGATGCCGCGTCCTGCCCCTTGCAGCCAGTCGAGTAGCTCAGCGGGGTTGCCGACGGTCGCCGACAGGCCGATCCGCTGCAACGGTCTCCCGCACACCCTGGAGAGACGTTCGAGGACGGCGAGCAGGTGCCAGCCCCGGTCGTCACCGGCGAAGGCGTGCACCTCGTCGACAACCACGGATCGCAGTCCATCGAAGAACCGGTCGTGGTCGACCCGGGTCCCGACGAGCATGGCCTCCAGCGACTCGGGTGTGGTGAGCAGGACGTCCGGGCGGTTGAGGAGAATCCGTTGACGCGCGCCGGGTGTGATGTCGCCGTGCCACAGCTCGACGCTGCGGCCGAGCCAACCGCCATAGCTCTGCAGTCGAGGCAGCAAGTTGTTGAGCAGGGCCTTGAGGGGGCAGATGTAGAGCACCGACGTCCCGGTCCAGCGCTGTGCTTCCATCGCGGACAGCAGCGGGAACATCGCGGCCTCGGTCTTGCCGCCGGCCGTGGGGGCGAGGAGCACCGCGTCGTCGCCGCGCAGGAGCGGATCGACGGCGTCTGCCTGCAGCGGGCGCAGGCTCCGCCAGCCGAGGGTGTTGACGATGTGGTGTGCCAGTCCCGGGGCCAGCAGTTCGATGCTCACGGCAGGTCCAGCGAGATGTCTCCCGCGCTGCCTGGACGGCCCGCGTTGCGTTCGACGTCGGTCATCTCATGCGACGCGATCGTGAGGGCGTAGTGCGTGCGGGGATCGAAATCGGCGTGCTCGTCAACGCGGTCGAGTACGTCCTGCACCAGTTTGCGCAGGTAGAGCCGAGGCGCGATCCCGACCTTGCCGCCGAGCTCACCGGTCAGGGCACGGGCGAGCTCATCCAGGTAGGCGTCGTCGACCGCGGCTCGCACCCGCTCGGGGTGACGTGCCGCCCCCGCGTAGAGATCCCGCACCGCGCGCCCCAACGAGCCGAGGCGTTCGAGATCGAATCCGGTCAGTCGCAGTTGTACCGCGCGGGGTGAGTCGAACCGCGGGTCGGTGGACAAGTCGGTGGCGAGGCGCTGGGCGAGCGGCGGCAGCCGCTGCACACCCTGCTGGCCGTCGAAGAACGCCGGGGTCCCGGTGATGACGAGGAACAGGCCCGGGAACCGGCCTGAGTCGATCTCGTCGAGGAGCTGGCGGAGCGCGTTGAGCCCCTTCTCCCGCACATCACCGCGAACCCGCTGCAGGGTCTCGATCTCGTCGAGGACGACGAGCATCCCGGGATGCCCTGAGTCGCGCAGTACGCCGAGGAGTCCCTGCAGGAATCCAAGTGCACCGAAGTGGTCGAGATCGCCGCGCACCCCGGCGGCGCGGCGTGCGGAGGCCGCGACGGACCGCTGTCCCCCGAGCCAGGCGACGAGCGCCTCGGCGGTGGCGACGTCCCCGGCCTGCTGGGCGTGCCGGTAACCGCGGATCGCCGAGGCGAAGGCGGGTGTCGTGCGGGCGACGCCGGCGAGCCGCTGTTCCATGAGCTCGTCGACGGCGGTGCTGAGCCCGGCCACATCGTCGGTGTCGATCTCTCCGGCGTCGAGGATCTCCTCCTCCAGCGTGAACAGCCAGGAGTCGACCACGGCGCGCAGCGCGGACGGCGGATACGTGGCGGTGGTCAGCCGCTCGGTGAGCCGTCGATAGACGGTCTCCAGCTTGTGCAGGGGTGTCTCGGTCTCCGAGATCTGGATCTCCGAGGTGGCAAGCCCGGCGCGCTTGGCACGCTCGGCGAGCCAGCGCGCGAAGAAGGTCTTTCCGGAGCCGTAGTCCCCGCGGACGGCGTGGAAGGCCGCGCCACCGCGGGCCGCGGTGCGAATGTCGTCGTCCATCGCACCGGCGAACCGGTCGAGCCCGACGGCGAGGAGATCGAGACCGGCGGCGGGTACGGTGCCGCGACGCAACGCGTCGATGACGTCGCGGCGGCGAGCCTCGCTGACCGGGCCGGTCACCGGCGGTCCAATCCGAACTGCATGCTGAGCACGTCGACGTCGAGTCGCACGGTGCGGCCGTCGAAGGCGATCACCTGGTAACCCTCCAGGTTGAGCAGTCGTTGCAGGTGCGCGATGACGGGCCCGGGCTCGCGTCCGACCCGGCCGAGGGCGGTGACGGCCGCGGTCGCGCTGATCTCGCCGCCGCCGTCGTTCAGAACGTCGAGCAGTCTGGCCACCGCGTCCGGCTCCGGTGCCCGTGGCAGCAGTCGGCGTTGCGCGGTGAAGGGGGCGGATGCCACCACGCGGGCGCCCAGTGTGGCCTGCTTCGTTGCGGGCGTCGGTGTCGGCGCCGGCTCGGCGGCGGCCGCCGGGAGCTCGAAGAGCCCGGCTGCGTCGTCGGGCACCTTCGGGCGGGCCGGCTTCTTCCTCACGGGCGGGGACGGCTCTGCGGGTTGCGGGACGACCGGCACGGGCCGGCCGCTCCACCACTGTGGCCGGGTCGTCTCCGGGTTGAGGATCGACCAGCCCATCGGCGCTGTCGGCGGCCCGGGCCGGAACACCAGGACGGGCACTGTCATCTCGGCGAGCGAGGCTCCGCCGTGGTAGCCGGCACGCCGGTTGGTGTAACGGATGTCCTCCCGCCAGGGGACCACAACACGGCCACCACCCTCGAGCACCCGAGGCCCGCGCAGCTCGATCTCGCCGTCGCCGGGGGCACCGGTGCGCCATCGCGCGGACGGTGCCTGGTTCGGGCCGCCGGCCTTGGCCGAGTCGGTGGAGCGTTCGAGGACGTGCCCGTGGTCGGACACGACGACGACCGGACGGCCGTAGCTGCGTGCCGCGTCGAGCAGGTCGGGCAGGTAGGTGATGTCGTGCAGTCGCCAGCCGGTGCGGTCACCCTCGCGACCGTGGTCGAGCGCGTCGTCGACGGTGTTCAGCACGACTCCGACGACGCGTTCGGGATCGGCGAGGGCGGTGACCAGCCGTTCGGAGAGCCTGCGCCCTGCGGTGCCGGCGATGTCGGACTTGTGCATCAGGTCTGCGTCGTGGCCGTGCCGCTTCCAGAGCGCGGCGAACCCATCCCGCTCGACGGCCTGGTCGCCGGCCGTCGTGGTACCCGTGAGCAAGCTCGCCCGGGAGATCCGGGTGACCGACGGGACGACCGCGACGGCCGCCTCGCGGCCGCCGGGATCGCGGCCGAGCTCGGCCCAGCCACGGTCGAGGATCTGCTCCCCCAGCTCGACGGCGACCGCGGCACTCATCCCGTCGATGACGACGATCAGCGGAGCCCCCGCCTCCGGCAGTAGTGGTGCGGCAACCTCGTCGAGGACCTGCTCCACGAGCAGCGCGCCGCCGGGAGCGGTCGCCGCGGAGTGCTCGGTCCAGTCGCGCAGCAGCGCGGCGAACCGCTCGTCGAGCTCGTCGCGGCGGCGGCGGGCGGCATCGTGCACGATGCCAAGGGCGTGCCCGACAACCGGCTCGGCGGTGGTCTCCCCCGCCCACACGGTGGTGAGGGCACGGTCGACCCAGCCGCCGGTCCGGATGTGCTCGGTGACCGCACGGACGACGGAGCCGGTGGTGGCATCCGCGGTGCCGGTCACGGGGTCGGCGAGCCAGCGCATCAGTCGGACCGCCATCGCGGCGGCGGCGGGCCGCTCGGGGTGCAACCGGGACAGCCGGTGCTCGCGCAGCCGGTCGAGCGCACCCTCGGCGATCTGCACGGCCATCCCGTCAGGCTGTGCGGTGAGTGCAGCTGCAACCGCGCGCATCAGTCCCCGGAATCCGGACGGGAGGAAGGGGTGCTCGGTGGCATCGACGCCGCGGTCGGTGGCGATCTCGTCGGCGCGGCGGAGCACGTCGAGCACCTTGCGGCGGTGTTCCTCACCGCGTGCGCCTCCGGCCTCTGCCTGAACGATCCAGCGTTCGAGGGTGCCTTGCACGGCCACGACGAACGCGTGTCGGGAGGCCGAGTCGGCGCTGATTCCCCCGAGCAGTCCGCCGACCGCCAGTGCGATGTCGGTGGGGACCGCCTCCTCATCGAGCAGTGAGACGAGCACACCGAGCGGCAGCACGTCACCTGCCTGTTCGCGGCGGACCAGCGCCGTGAACACGACCGCGAACGGACCGACCGTCTCGGCGAGGCGGCGGCTCAAGCCCTGCTGCTCGTCCGGGGACAGGTCGAGGAACCTTGCGGGTCCGGCGGTCTGCGACCAGTCCAACAGAGCACCCGCGTCGGGGGCGCCGTCGGCGAGGCCGAACCGGACCGCGACGAGGGCTCGGGCAGCGACCTCGTAGGTGAGGACCGGTCCAGTGCGGACCCAGCCCTCGGGAGGTTCGGCCTCGAGCAGCGCATCGAGCAGCCACGGTTCCTTTCGGAGCCGCGTCTCGACCTCGGTGGCGCCGAAACGTTGGGCGACGATCTCGGCTCGGTCGACCGTGAGGGTGGTGCGTCGCAGAGCATGCCCACGCAGGTCCCAGCCGAGCCGGTCGTCCGGCACACCGGTGGTGACGACCAGCACGGCGGTGTCGCCGGCGGACTCCCGGTGTTCCTGCCAGGCGCCGAACACACCGAGGACCGAGTGGTCGTCGTGCACGGTGACGTCGTGCTCGGTGCCGTCGATGTCGACAGTGAACCGGGGACGCGCCGTGGCCGCGTACCGGCCGTGCACCAGGACGAGCCGACGGTACGGCTCGATCGGCAGGTAGCTGCGCAGAAGCTGCCCGACGGTGCGGTCGTCGATCTCCGGTGGGCTCATCCGTTCCCTCCGTCGAGGATCCGCCACGTCACCTCGTAGCGGACGTTCGGGGTGGCGCGGACAGCCCGTTCGATCTCGTTGACGACGGCGTCGAGATCGGATGCGGAGACCTCACGGCGTTCCTGGGCGGGTGGGGGCGTCGGAGCGGGCGGCCGGGCCGTGGTCGGCCCCGGGTTGGGGATCGGGACCGGGAGCGGATCGAGCGTCGCGTCCGACACGATGCCGATGGCGTCACCGTTCGCCCTGGTCAGAACCACCGCCAGATCGATCTCGAACTGCTCGGCCCGCGCCGCCTCGGCGACCTGCGTGCTGAGCCGTTCGGCCCGTTCACCGACCTTCGGGTGGTCGCGGAGGTTCCGGGCCGAGGACAGTAGCTGCCACTGGACGGCGTCGAGTGCCCGCCGCACCGCGGGGGTGGAGACGACAGCGGCGCCGAGCACCGGGTCGGAGACCTGCTGCCCGTCGTCGGCCACCAGTGCCCGCGTGAACGCGGTCGTGTCCCGGATTCCTGACAGCCGCGCGAGCAGGTCCGCCGCTGCGCGCGCTGTCTTGATCCGCGGTTCCGTCGTGTCGACACCGAGGTCGCCGGCATGCCGCTCGAGCGCCTGCCACACCCCGACGACGTCACTCTCCAGCTCGGTGACGCGCTGCTGGACCCGGGTCACCAGCTGCTGGACATTCCGGGCGAAGAGCGGCTCGGGCACCGTGATGCCGAACAGGGTGGAGGCGCGGGTGCGGGCGGCGGCGAACTCGTCGGGACCGGGCAGTTCCTGGGCACGCAGCGCGTCGCCCGCGCCCATCCGATCGAGATCCGGCGGGTCGGAGGGCACGCCATGGTGCACCCACGCCCGGTCGGCCAGGAGCGCATAGGTGGCGATCATCAGGTTCGCCACCGGGCGGTCCAGGCCCGGCCCGACGAGCTCGGCAACCCACCGGCGCATCTCGTCGACCGGGAAGTCACCGGTCACCCCGTGGGCCGCGGCGTGCTTCTCGATCTGCTGTTTCCACTCGACGTGCAGATAGAGCGGCCCGTCGGTGACCTCGCCGAGCTTCAGCCCGTGCACGACCCGCCGGACGAGCTGCAGGTCCTTGCTGGTGACCTCCACCCGGCGGTCGCCGTTCTCGGTCGCGGCGGTGACCCACCGCAGGACCGTGCGCAGCTCGCCGAGGGTGAGTGCCTTGCGGTTTCCCGAAGGATCGAAGTCCGGGTGCTGCGGGTACAGCGTGCCGAACAGACCGTCGGCCAGTGTCGCGACGTTGTGCTCGAGCGACGCACCCCCGGCGAGGCGTGGGCTGTGGCCGGGCAGCAGCGACAGCGTGCTGACGACGCCGTCGTCGAGGTCGGTGCGGACGCTGGTGGTGTCCGCCCTCGCGATCCCGTAGGCCTGGTCCAGCGCGGCAGTGAGCTGGGAGGTCAGGTTGTCCCGCTGGGCCTGCAGCTGCACCCGCACGCGGACCCGGTCGTCGCCGGACAGATGCGCGGCGTACTCGTCGAGCCGGTTCTTGTCCAGCAGGAAATTGATCTTGATGAGCCGTCCGAGCTGGGCGGTGCGCTGCTCGGTGAGGAAGTGCGGGATCCACACCAGGGTCGCGCCCTCCACCCCGGCCCGGCGCAGGCTGTCGACACGCTGGATGTCGCTGGACGGGAAGTGGTCGGCATCGTCGAAGGGGTAGTCGAAGACGAACCGGACCCGGCCGTCGGCGCCGGGCCGGAACTGCGGCTCGGGCATGTCGACGGTGTCGCGGACGTTGCCGAACACGAACTCGACGGTGCGCCTCGTGCCGCGCCAGACGTGCTCGCGCTCGGAGACGAAGGACTGCTGGTCGGGGATCCGCAGCGCGGACCACAGCCGGTCCTTGATCCAGATCCGGCGGGCGCCGACGTTGTCCTGCTCGCCGACGGCGTCGAGCAGCGGTTCGACGTCGAGGTCGGACAGGTGCAGCGCGAAGACGGGGTCCTTCTCCCCCTCGCTACGCAGCTCGCCGAACTCGGCCTGCAGCTCGCGCAGGCGGGTGACCACGACCTGGCCCGGTTCGACCGTGCGGGACCGGATGGACCCGAGGTTGAGCGCGGCGAGCCGGGCCCCGGTGAGCCGGTTGAGCGCGGGCACCTCGCGGGCCAGCGAGGCGAGCAGCAGGGTCTTGACGAACCGGTCGGCGGCGACGAAGCGCGGGTCGTCCTCGGAGCCGTAGAGCCCGAGCAGGTGGGTGCGGGCCTTGTCGTGGAACCGCTTGCCCGCCTCGGCCTCGCGGCGCAGCGTCGTGGTGAACGCGGCGCCGGTGCCGTCGGTGAGCACGTCCCACAGGTCACCGAGCGGGATGAGCTGCCCGACCTTCATATCGTCGCGGCGGCGGTGCAGCATCTCCTGCAGCAGCTTCAGGCCGGTGCGCTCACGTTGCAGGGCTCCGGCGAGCACGACGAGCACGTTCAGCAGCGCGGGCGAGAGCGGGTAGACGCGCTTGAAGTCGTCCCAGCTCGCTTCGGTGACGCCGGTGGCGTCGAGCAGCACCTCGCGGTCCCCGGCCCGGCTGGTTTCGATGGAGGCGAACGCCTCGTCGAGCAGGTGCTCCTTGCCGACGCGGGGCTTGAGGACGCGCTCGCGCACGATCGCGGGCAGGTTCGAGTCCTCCAGGGACACGACGTCGAACCGCTCGGCGAGGTACTCGACCTGCGTCTCGAGGTTCTTGACCGCGGCGCCGGTCACGTCCTCGCCGACGAGCTTGGACAGGTCCCGCTGCCGGGAGATGAAGGAAACGATCGGCACCGCGCGGTCGGCGACGCCGGACTCGATGAGCTTGACGAGCTTGCTGACCTGGGTGTTGACGAAGCGCTGGTCGGTCATGTGCGCCTGCAGCCAGAGGATCAGCTCGTCGAGGAAGAGCACCACGCCGGCGTAGCCGAGCGACTTGGCGTGCTCGGAGATCACGGCGAGCCCGTTCTCCAGCGGGAGGAACGCGGCGGCGTCGCCGGTGGCGCCACGGCTGTAGGACTTCATCGGCCCGGTCAGCAGCGCCGATTCCAGTGCCCGCCGGGTCAGCGAGCCCGCGGGGGCGGCGAACGCCTCGTCGAGGCCTGCCGGGGTCCACCCCCCACCCGGAGCCTCACCGATCACGTCGAGATCGTCGTCATCGCCGTCGGTGCTCGTCGCGGTGTCGGCGAGCAGGCCGATGAAGGCGTTGTCGCCGAGGCGGGTACGCATGGTCGCGGCGTCGGCGAGCATGGCGTCGGAGCGGAAGACCGCCGGCACGGGTGCCTCGGGATGCAGATCGCGCACGGTCGCGACGTAGCCGCCGAGCAGCGCCGAGTCGAGGTCGGCCGCGCCGATGAGGTGGTAGGGCACCATCAGGAAGCGGCGGTCGTGCAGCCAGTCGTCGTGCTTCGCGATGATCGGCTGCAGGCTGGGCTTGCCCCGCGCGACCGGGTCGTTGTTGAGCACGGCGTGCAGCACGGTGAGGAAGTGGCTCTTGCCGGAGCCGAACGAGCCGTGCAGGTAGGCGGCGTAGGAGTTGCCACTGCGGACCCCGGCGCGCACGACGCCGAGGGCGTCGTCGAACGCCGTGCCCAGCTGCGGGGTGACGACGTACTCGCGGACCCGCTCGGCGGTCTGCTCCTCGGTGAACCCGCCGGTCAGTTCGATCTTGAAGTCGCCGGCGTGCACGGACTCCGGCAGGTCCAGGACGTCGCGCAGGTAGGTGTCGGTCACGAGGTGCTCCTCGGTCGGCGTCCGCGGGTCGGGGCGGTGGGACGCCAGTCCCGCAACGCCCGCTCGGTCAGCTGACGGTCGGCGCGCTGCTGGTCGAGGAAGGTCTGGTACTCCTCGGCGGGCGTGCCGTCCCATTCCGGGTCGTACTCACCGTGCCATTGGTGCACCCAGGGCATCAGCTCGGCCAGCCCGGCGAGCAGCGGCGTGACCTTCTCGGTGTCCCAGCCGGCCTGGGTGGTGCGGTCGTTGACCAGGTTGACCAGCGCCTGCGCCTGGTCCTTGTGGTCCCAGCCCGCCCAGCCGAGCAGCAGCGTCGGGTCGGCGTCCGGGCTCGCGTCGAGGTAGGAGACGAATCGCTCCTTGGGCACGTCGAGCTTGCCGCGGTGGCTCCAGTAGCTGGTCTTGCGGAAGTCGGCGGGCTTGTACTTCGGTGGGACGGGCAGGTTCAGGTTCGTGCCCGTCCGGTCCTCCTCGCGTTGCCCCTCCCAGGTGCGTTCCCACTCGGCGCGCTTCTCCAGCCCGGAGTCCTTGTAGCGCATCGCGGCGAGGTAGGGGACGTGCTCGTCGGCGACGACCTGTTCGAGGACCTGCGCGAGCGTCATGTCGCGCCGGTCGAGGTGGTCCTCGGCGTACAGCGCGGCGACGGCGTGGATGTCGGCATCCGGCGGGAAGCGGTCGGCGAGCTGGCTGACGGTCAGCGTGCGCGGCTGCTCGATCCCGTCCCGCATCGTGTACCAGAGGCCGCGGTCCTCGCAGCGGTCCAGCAGCCAGGTGCGCAGCGCGGTGGCTTCTTTCTTCTCCCACGGGTCGGACGCCCAGCGGCGCTTGCACTCGGGCCGTTCGATGAGCGCGATGTCGCGGCGGGCCTCGATGATCGCGATCCGGGCTTCGACGACGGCCGTGTACTCGGGTGACCAGTGCGCGGGCAGCTCGGTGATCGGGGTGGAGCGGTGGCGGTCGAACCAGGCCGTCTCGGCCTCGCCGGCGGCGACCTTGCGGGCGAGGACGATCTCGAACGCGCGCTCGCCGAGGGCCAGCGGTTCGGGGTTCTCGGTGCGGAGTGCCTTCGCCTCGGTGTCGGTGAGCAGGCCGTAGGACTGGTAGACCTCCCAGTCGAGCTCTTCCTGGAGCGCGATCATCCGCTGGCGGATGCGGGAGTGTTCGGCGCGGGCCATGTCGAGGGTGGGGCGGGTCGGGGTCTGTCGTTCGCAGACCGCGGACGGTTCCTGGTCGGCGAGGCGCTGGGCGTTCCCGTCCAGGGCGCGGCCGAGTTCGAGGGGCAGGTCAGCCGGGAGGGGGAAGTCCTGCAGCTTGGTGCCGGTGAACTCGTAAGTGTTCTTCCACGCCTCGCTGCCCAGCGCAGCGTAGCCAGCTTCTACTCGTGCGCCGCCCCCTTCACCCTTGTTGTGGCACACCTGCTTCAGCCAGAAGCACGCCGTCGACGAGTTGAGCAGCCCGAGCAATGCCAGGTGGTCGTCCTCACCCGCCTCCGCCGGAAGCTTGATCACCGGCGCGGACCGGTTGAAGACCTTCCCGCCTCGGTCCAGAACGAAGTGGTTGTGTGTCGCGACGAAGGCAAAGGTGACCGACAACCGCGTGCGGTACCGCTCCGGAACCCAGCGGTACCACGTCCACCATGGATCATCGCTGTCGCCGCGTGATTCACCCCCGAAGCCCACGGTGGAGGTGAGGATCCTCCGCATGGTCCACAAGTGGCGCCCCCACGGCTCCTCCCCATGAAGTTCGACCGGCGCGTGCAAGTCGTCGTACGGCACGAGACCGTCGTCTACCGAATCGACCCACCAGTCGCGGACGACTTCACCGACAATCAGCGGACGCCGAAGCGATCCGGTGATCGATCGTTGATCGAACCACGGGTGGCTCAGGAAGAACACGTCGTCCTGGCCGGGGAAGCTGGCGAAACCGATCGGCCGGCCGAGGCTGCTCTTCAGCGTGCCCGAAGCCTTATCGAGCGTGTCCACGACGTCTGACGAGCCTCCGCCGGCGAGGGACCAGGGATAACGAGCGAAGACAGACCTGTCCCCGTCATCCACCGACACCCAGTCGCTCTCGCTCCCTGGCCGGGCGATCTGCTCGACGATGGCGCGCCACACCGAGCCGCGCGACGCGTCGATCGGCTGGGCCGGCTCACCACGGATGCCCCTGACCGCCCGCACCGGATCACCTGTTCGACCCAGATGATTCCGTCCGACCAGAATGATCGTCGGAGTTCCGTGGCCGGGAATGTACGCGCCTGAGCTGTCGACGACGTGTGTCAGATGTACATATGGGAAGAATTCTTCGATGAGCTTCTTGCCGAACTCACGCTTCATGAACGAGTTCGCCGTGATCTGGCCGACGAAGCCCGCCCGCCTGCTCGACCCCTCCGCGCGTACCGCAAGTTGGAAGAGGCGTTCGGCGAACGGAACGGACAGCACCCACTTCCCAGCGCATGCCGGATACCGATCCTTGTACTCACGCTTCTCCGTCGGGTCGGTCGGCGTGATATAGGGAGGGTTAGCCACAACGGAGTGGTAGCTCCCCCACCCGAGCAGGTCGCCGGACCTGATGTAGTCGATCACATCCTCAGTCGAGTAGATGAACGGCTCGTCGTCGAATGCAAGCTCCTGTTGACGCCCCGGAGCGTCCCGTCCATGCAGCAAAGAGTCGCCGACCGCCACATTGATCGGGAACATCTCGGCCCGCGCGAGCCGCTGTTCCCCCGCCGCGTCGAGAGCCGCGACGAGGAGCCGAAACCGCGCGATCGATGTCGCGAACGGGTTCTTGTCGCACCCATGTACCGACTCCATCGACCGGCGGATCAACGTCCAGTCGTCGGTCCCCGGCTCCTGCTCCCGCCACTTCGCAAGAATCCGCCGGAACAGCCCGAGCAGGAAGTGCCCGGAGCCCGAAGCGGGGTCGATGGTCCGCAGCCCGTCGAGCCCGAATTCCTCGATCGCCGGATCGAGGGTCAGGTCGAGGATGAACTCCTCGACGAACTCCGGCGTCTGCAGCAGCGCATAGGTCTTCCGCGCGGCCTCGGAGAGATCCTGGTAGAGGTCGCCCAGGAACCGGGTGTCCCATCCGGTGAAGTCGTAGCGGATCGCGCCGCTGTCGTCGCGGCGCCGCCAGAAGGCGATGAGGTCGTTCGCCGCCTCGTAGGAGATCGTGATGTCCCACAGCGGGTTGTGCCTGGCGTCGAACAGGCCGGCCGCGGTCGGGTGCGCGTCCGAGATGTGCCGGAACGCCGCCTCGAGCCAGTCCCGGTTGTTGAGTGTCGGGTTCTCGGTGAAGAACGCGCCCTGGTAGTCCTCGGCCTCGCCGAGGTGCTCGGCCGGCCCGGCGAGGAACCGCCGGTCGATCAGGCCGTTGTCCTCGCAGTACCGCACGAAGACAGTGCTCAGCACCCACGCCGCCGCGGCCTGGGTGACTCGGCCTCCGAGCCACTCCGTGTAGCTCGCCGCAGTGCGGTCCGCGGAACGCGCGGCCTCGTACTCCGCGGTCAGCCGCGAGGCGATCTCGGCGTCGTCGCGGGCCCGGACCTTGAGGTCCTTCTCCAGGTTCAGTGCGAGCGTGCGCAGGTCCTTGACCAGGGCTGCGGTCGTCGCGGCCGATTCGGTGCTCGTCATGATCCTGCTTCCGTGCTCGTGCTCGTCGCTCGTCGGGGCGAGTGGATCGGGGGCCCTACAGCGCGGTGCGTGGCGTTGCCGGTCGATCGTGTGCGGGCGTCGGGTGCCGTGCTCACGCGATGCTCTCGGCCGGCGCACGGAGTTCCTTGAGCCAGTCACGGTCCAACACGACGCGCTCCGACTCGTCGATCACCTCGACGACCATGCCGTCCAGCTGCGGGGCCCCGACCGCGGAGTCCCCCGGGCACAGCAGCCACACTCCGTGCGGTGACCGGTTCGGGCTGCGCCCGGCCGCCTGGAGCCGGACCAGCAGCTCCCGGCCGCCGGACTCTGCGTACCGGGCGAGCAGTCCGGCGTCGTGCAGGAACAGCAGTGTGTCCGGACCGCACGCGGCGTCGATCCGCTCGCCCACCCGCTCCCAGGCGAAGCGCACCCACGAGTCGAGCCCACGCGACATCTGCGCGCTCTCGGTGAACTTGAGGTCGCTCTTGAGCACCACCGACCAGTCACGGCCGCGCTCTCCGGCGATCGTCCGCAGCTCGGCGATGAAGGTCGCACCGACGTCGATCGGTCGTACCTCGAAGGTGGCCGCGAGCGCGTCGGCGACGCCGGGGAGGTCCCGGCCGCGCAGTGTGAGCGCGACGAACCCGCCGCGTTCCGCGGAACGGTCGAGCTGCCGGCGGATCCCGTCGCGGGCCATCGTCCCCGGTACCCGGTGTGGCAGTGACGTGGACGACGCGAGCGGCGCGGGCGGCGCCTCCGGGTAGAAGCGACGGTCGCGGGTGTCGTACGTCAGGAGGAACCCGGCCTTCTGCAGGGCCTCCTCCATCTGCACGTAGGTGATGCCGTCGTCGAGCCGGATCTCGGGGAACCGGGCCCGTACCCGGGAGAGCAGCGCGTCGGTGGCAATGCCGGTGGCGAACCGGACTCCCGGGTCCTTGCGCCGTACGCCCGCGGCCGCCTGCGAGATCCGCAGCGCCGGCACCAGGTCGAGGCTGCGCGGGTACAGCTCCCCGTTCGGCGAGACCAGCGCGTCCTTGGACGCCGCCGAGGCCAGGGTGACGAGCCGGGTGTCCGGGAGGGCGACCATTCCTTCGGGAGCCGGGACCTCGCGGAGCCGGCGCAGGACGGCGTTCCGGCCGGGCAGCGGCTCCTCGACAGCGAGCTCGTCGGCGGCGATGCCCAGTGCCGCGGCGAAGTCGCCGAGCTCCGACGGGCTCGGGTCGTCGGCCCCGGCGAGCGACTCCAGCGCGAGCAGGACCCGGCCGCCCTGGCGCAGGACCGCCAGCCTGGGGTCCGCGTCCTCGCGCTCGGCGTGCTCCCCCGCCCAGATCTCGGCCTCGACGGCGGCCCGCACGACGCCGAGCGCCGCGGTCTGCCCGTCGTCCGACGAGGACCCCAGCCGGGCGCGAACGACGGTCGCGAGCTCCGTCGCCGTCATCACCCGGCCTGCGCCACCCAGCGCGTCGACGAGGATCTCGCGGACGTCCGCCACGTGCGGCGACTCCGCCCACTCCTCGAAGAGCGCCTGCTGGGTCTTCGACACCGTAGGCTGCGACGTCGACGCCGCCTTGGCGATCGCGGTCTGGGTCGGCCAGCCCGGCAACGCCGGATCGAGGCCGAGGGTCAGTCGCACGACGGCGTCGCGCTTGGTGGGCCGGGTGCCGGCGCGGCGGGTCAGCAGCGCGGCCAGTCCCTCGACCGACAGGCGGGCGCCGTCAGCGACGTCGGGCTCGGGCTCCGGGACACGCAGCAGCGGAGCCCACTGCTTGTGCCGCCGGATGAGCTCCTTCCGGACCGCGGCACCGGCGCCGCGGGCGCGGGCCAGCTCGGTGGTGCGGACCTTCAGCAGCTCACCGACCGTCCCGGCCGCGTAGCCGGCCGCGACCGACACCGCCCGCGGGCTGAGGCCGGCCTGCTCCAAGGTGGTGTCCAGCCCGGCCTCGGCCGCCAGCGCTTCGCGGACGGCCTCCGGCGGCTCCGGCGAGTCGCCCTCGACCGGGACCCGCTGGTCGGCGGTGGTGAAGACGGCGCGCCAGGCGTCGTCCATCTGCTTGAGGGTGTCGAAGCGGCGGCCGACGTCGCGGTGGAACGCGCGCCGGAAGAAGGTGATCAGCCCGTCCTTCAGGGCCGGGTCGAACTGGTCCGAGGCGAGCGCAGGTGTCTCGTCCGACGTCGTGCGCGGGTCGGTGAGCCCGTCACCCCACTCCGGCTTCTGCTTCGAGGCCATCTCGTGCAACGTGACGGCGGCGGCGTAGCGCTCGGCGTGGTCGTCGAACAGCGGCCTGCGCAGCGACCCGAGGAAGGGGTCGAGGTAGCCGCGGGTGCCGACGCCGACGTCGGACTCCGCCGCCGCGGCCAGCGAGAAGTCGAGCAGCATGAGCTGACGCGACCGGTCGGCCCGCCGGAAGATCGCGAGATTGTCGGGCTTGATGTCGCGGTGCCGGACGCCCTCGGCCGCCAGGATGTCGAGCGCGGAGAACAGGTCCCGGCCGAACCGTTCTAGGTCGTGGTAACTGAGCCGGCCCTCGGAGCGGAGCAGCGTGCCGAGCGTGCCGCCGTCGAGGTCGCTGCCGCCCGCGTACTGCAGGTCGATCACGGTCCGGTCGGCCAGGGTGCGTGGCCCGCCGAGCTTCCGCACGATCTGCGCGCCACCGACCCGTTCCAAGATCTCCGCCTCGGAGCGCAGGCTGACCGCCTTCTCCTCGTCGAGCGCGACCTTGAGGACGCGGTACTCCCGCTGCTCCTCGCCGTCGTCGGACTCGCGGACCCGCTGCACCAGCAGCGCGCGCGACGACGAGCCCGTCCCCAGAATCCGCTCGACGATCCACTCGTCGTCGACGCGTTGACCCGCCGTCGCCGTCAGCGGGTCAACCCGGGGCTGGGCCGACTGGGCCGAGTCGCGCTCGGTCCGGTCCAGACCGAGCAGGAACTTCTCCGCCGACTCCAGGCGCTCGTCCACGCTCGCGCGGGTGGCAGCGAAGACGAGGTCGTCGAGTGGCTGCGGGAGCGTGCCGTCGACACCGTGCAGGTGCAGCCCGCCGTCGGTGCGGACGCGCTCGAGCATCGTCGGACGGTCCGTCGCGGGCGGGCGCCCGGTGAGGATCAGGTAGGCGATCGCGCCGAGCCCGAACAGGTCCAGATCGGCCGGATCCGGGTACGGGGTGTCGAACTCCGGCGCCAAGTACGGGCCGGCGGAGTCCCCAACCACGTCGTCGCCCAGAGACGAGACCCCGATCGACGAGCTGACGTCGGCGTCGAAGTCCCGCGCGGCAGTCTGCCAGTCGATGACCCGCAGAACCGGTTCCCGGCCGTCGGGTCGCGCGGAGACATAGACGGAGCGAGCCGCCAGCGCCCGATGATAGAGCGATCTGCTGTGCGCGTAGCGGACGGCGTCAGCCAGCTGGCGGACGAGATCGAGCCGGACCTCCGGGGTGAGCCGGGCGGCATGCAGGGTCAGGTACGAGTCGAGGCGCAGGTCCGCGGCATCGTGGCGGAACAGGATCGACGGGCGGCCCTGGTGCTCGCGGATCAGGACGGGCTGCGCGATCCCGCGGTGGGTGATGCCCTGCAGCACCTGGTACTCGCGGCGTGCCGCTCGTTCCACCTTGGTCCGGCGCTCCTCGCCCGCCTGCTCCTCGGTCAGGTAGATCCGCACCCGACCGGACTCGGCGACGAACCCGGACCTGGTCGCGAGCCGGTCCTCCCACGCCGGACCCGCATCCAGCACGGACTGGTCGAGCTGCCAGTCGTCGCCGAAACGCAGATGTGCGGTCGCCGCGCGGATCCCGATCTCGGAGAGCAGGCCGGGCAGGATGTCGCGGGAGAACGCCGGGTCGACCCGCCAACCCTCCCGCTGCGGCGGCGTGGACAGCAGGTCCCGCCAGATCCAGTCCAGACCGGTGGAGTCCTCGTCACGACCGTAGACGCGAGTTCGCTGGACGTCGTCGAGGTGCGACTCCAGGCCGCGGTGGGTCAGGAAGATCGCCGGCTGGACGCGCGGGATGCGCAGGTTGCGCATTCCCTTACGCTTCGCCGCCCACTCCAGGCGCTGCTTGAGCTCCTTGCACTTCAGGTCCGTGAAGTGCAGCGGATTGCGCAGCGTGCGGGGCCACTGGCGGCCCTGCTCGTAGAACAGCCACTCATCGCCCTGGTTGACGACCCGGCCCGGGTGCGCCTTCAGCTCCACCAGGTAGAGGCCACCGGGAACGGCGACGAGCAGGTCGCACTCGTGGATGCGGCCGGACTGCGCGGTGAAGGAAAACGTCGCCCAGGCACGGAAGGGCTCTGCGGCCGGCATGAGCCGCTTGACGTGGTCGAGACCGTCCTGTTCCCAGGCGTACTCGGACGGGCGCTCCTGGAACCAGTGCGGGGTGACGACGGGTGGAGGCCCCGGAATCGGCGGTGCCACGGTCTTCACTCCCTGCAACAGATCACTGCCCTGTGTGGGACAAGAGAGACTATCGAACGGCCACCTGGACAGGGTCACTAGACCATCTGGTCGATGTCCTGCCGGGAACGATCGAGCCGTCTTTGCGCGATGTCACGCTCCCGCTCGTCGAACAGGGCGGCGAATCGAGGATCGACAGCCATCGCCTCGACCGTCAGATCGAGGCGATCTGCCTCCCAGAGCCGCACGAAGCCGTCGCTCGGCGTCGTCGACGCGAGCAGGCGCCGGACTGCGCCGACCGCGCCGTGCTGCAGCACCATCTCGCGGAAGTAGCGGGGGTCGTAGCCGAGATCGCTTCGGCAGGCGTCCATCGTCGCGAAGACGGCGCGTTCGAACTCGCCGTCCTCGGGCTTTTCGAACACGACCGGCTCCGGGTCGAGGACCGGGCCGCTCCCCGCGGCTTCCTCCCCCAGCCGCTGCACATAGCCGCGCAGCGCATCGACCGTGGTGAACACGTCGTAGCCCAGCTCGGTCAGCCGGGGCACATCCGCCTCGTCCGGATCGAGCTCGAGGACGACCGGGTTCCCCTGCCCCGGTTGCAACCCGCGCTCCCAGAACAGCTCGGCGACGGCGAGAACGCGGCCGGTCTCGGCGTCGGGGATCTCGGCGTCGCGCTCGGGCGCCGCGAAACCCAGCTCGCCGAGCTCGGCGACCAGCGAGTCGAGCTGGGTCCGGCGCGGATCGGAGACCGGGGCCTCCTCCCGCACCTCGACGGCCTGGAGCTCCCGGCTCCACGGCATCCGCCCGGCGAGCAGGTCGTCCATCAGGCCGGTAGCCGCCTGGGCGAGCAACTCCCGGCGGGCGTCCAGGAAGTCCCGGTACCGGTCGACCCGCCACAGGTCCGGGTCGTCGGGGATCCACTGCGACCGTCGCGCCGCCTCGGGCAGCGAGGCGAGGTACGCGTCCGGGTCGGCACCGGACAACTGGGTTTCCGTCGCCGGTCCGACAAACGCGAAGTTGCCGATGGCGTTCACCTCGGCCCGGCTGTACCCGGCCCGGACCAGCGCCGCCTTCGGGAAGATCTCGTGCACCTCGACCGACGAGCTCTCCGAGCCGAGCACGTTCCCGCTGACCAGGTCGAGCGCACCACGGACCCGGGTCAGCAGGTAGAGCAGCGGGTAGGAGCGGGCGCCGCGCCCGACACCCTCGAAGTCCTGGGCGTCGATCCGCATGGCGCCCTTGCGGGACCGGCTGAGCGCGGCGATGACGGCGTCGATCCCACCGGCGTCGACGATCTCCAGGTCCTTTGCCAGCGCCGTCTCCGACGACCCGGCGAACCGGCCGCGCAGCGCGGCGTGGACATACCAGTAGAGGGCCTTGTCCGCCTCCGCGCCGTCGGCGAACCGGCCGCCCCGGTTGTGCAGGTGTCGGGTGATCACCGGGACCGCGTAGCGACCGAACAAGACCCGGTCGTGGTCGATCCCGAGCCGGGTGCCGATCAGGTAGAGCGCGTGATCGACGTGGTGCAGGGTGTGGGTGAGCGCGTCCTGGAACTCGGCCGCGCTCACGTGCTCCAGAGCTGAGAAGGGGGCCCGTCCGGTAGCGACGGCGTTGGTGTTGCGGAGCAGCCAGTCTGCATTGAACCGGAAACCCTGCTGGGCCCAGCGGTCCAGGTTGCGGCGCATCGTGGGGCGGGCCTCCGCCCACTCCGAGCAGATCCGGGCCAGCGCGAGATCGCCCTTGGAGAGCTTCGTCCCACCGGAGTTGACCCGGTTGAAGATGTCGACGACCACGTCGACCGTCTTGTCCGCACCGGTGATCTGCTCGATGTGGAACTCGCGCTCGGAGATGTTGATCAGCTTCTGCAGCCGCGGCAGGAACTCCGTGTAGAACCGCGGCCCGGTCTCCGGGTGCTCGTTCAGGGACTGCGCGACGGCGCCGATCCCGGACTCGAACAGCGCGGTGACGTCGACCCAGCGCGGGTCGTCCTTCATCTTGATCGGCGTGTGGAACCCGAACGCCTCGGTCTCCACGTTGAAGCGCAACCCGGTGAAGGCAGCCGGGTCGCCCTCGAAGAACGACGGCGCCCGCCCGCGGATCAGTCCGTAGAGCGTCGTGACCCGCTGCTGGCCGTCGAGCAGCAGCTGCTTCTGCCCGGCAGCCGGGTCCCCGCCGCGCACCGGCTGGGCGCCGCCCTCGGTCTCCCACACCAGCAGCGCACCGACCGGGTAGCCGAGATACAACGAGCGCATCAGCCCACGGACCTGGTCACGGTTCCACACGTAGCCGCGCTGGAACTCCGGCAGGAGCATCGATCCCGCGTCGATCTGGTCCAGGACCGTGCTCAACTTCGTCACTGCGTGCTCTCCCCTAGGTACCGCGCGTGCCACTGTGGAGATCGTCCGGAACCGACCCGGCGTTAGCCGACAATCCGGACAGACACCTCCACCGATCGACAACTACGGTGTCACAAACAGGTCCGGCCGGCGCGGGCCGCCAGAACTGTCAGGGGCACTCCCTATCCTCGTCCGGACGACCGACCCGGGGAGGTGACCACCGTGCACTCCGCCTTCGCCTACCTCACCACCGAGAACTCGCGTCTGTACCGCGAGATCATGCTGGCCTTCGTCGCGGCCAAGCGGCGCTTCACCGTGCACCTGCGCCCCGGCGACGTGGCGGAGGCACTCGGCGGTCGCACCGGGCCCGACGCCCTCGCCCGCGCCCTCACCGCACTCGAGGGCTGGGGGAACCTGCGCTCCGATCCGGACACGAGCCGGGTGACCACCGTCGAGGACTTCCACCGGGCCCGTTTCCTCTACCAGCTCACCCGGGAGGGCGAGGCGGCCGAGGAGGCGCTGGCGGTCTACGACGACGCGCTCGGCCGCCGCGGCGCGCTGCAGGCCGTCGCGCTCACCGACATCGCCATCCAGCTGCGTGCGCTGTTGGAGCTGTCCGCGTCCGACGAGCCCGATCCGGCGAAGGTGCACCTGTCGCTGCGGGCGCTGGTGGACCGGTTCGTCGATCTCGCGGCGAACGCGCAGGCGTTCATGGGGTCGCTGCAGCGCTCGATCGACCTGCAGGAGGTCGATGCCGAGGCCTTCCGCGCCTACAAGGACCAGCTGATCGACTACCTGCAGCGGTTCATCGCCGATCTCGTCGCGACCGGCGCCGAGATCGCGGCGCTGGTCGAGTCGATCGAGGAGCACGATGTCGGCCGGCTCCTCGATCTCGCCGCCCGCCGGGAGGCGGTGGACGCGGCGCCCGGTGGGCCGGCCGGGTCCGGCGAGGAGGACCCAAGGGAGCACGAGTTCGCCGCCCGCGCAGCGGTGTGGCGGGAGCGCTGGACCGGTTTCCGCGGCTGGTTCCTCAGCACTCCCGGGCACCCCTGCCAGGCCAAGCTGCTGCGGTCGCAGGCACGCGCCGCCATCCCGCAGCTCCTGCACGTGGTCGCCGCGCTGAACGAGCGCCGGACCGGCCGTTCCGACCGGTCGGCCGATTTCCGGTCGTTGGCGCTGTGGTTCGCCAAGGCCCCGACCGACGACGACCGGCACCGGCTGTGGCGGGCGGCGTTCGGCCTGTCCGCCAGCCGGCACCTCACCGTGGATGCGGACACGCTCACCGCCCGGGAGGGCGAGCCGGTGCCGCCCGGCACGTCCTGGACCGAGGCGCCCCCGCTGCAGATCAGTCCGCGACTGCGACGCACCGGCAGCTACGAGCGGCGCGGGAGGATCTCCCGGGTGGTCGACCGCAGCGAGCAGCGCCGGCACCTGGCCGAGCTGGCGGCACGGGAGGCCGCGCAGCTCGCCGCGGCCCGGGTCGCCCTGAGCACCGGCGGCCCGATCCGGCTGGGCGCCGTCGGTGAGCTCGACGGCGATGCGTTCCGGCTGTTCCTCGGCCTGCTGGGCGATGCGCTCGGAGCACTCGCGCCGGGGCGGCGCGAGGTGTCGACGACGAGCTCGGACGGCTCGATGGCCATCCGGCTGACCGCCGTCGCCGACGCGGGCGAGATCGTCGTCCGCACGCCGGGCGGCGAGTTCCGCGGACCCGACCACGTGGTGCACATCGTCGACCTGGTCGGCGACGCCGCGGCGGAGCGCAGCGCATGACCGGCCCCGGCCTGGCGGACGCGCTCGCCGAGACCCGTCGCTCCGAGCAGGTGCGCGCCGCTCGGGCGCTGCTCCGCAGGCCGGTGCTCCGCGCCCGCGGTCCGGACGCGGAGGACGTCGCGCTCGTCCGCCGGCACGCGAGCACCCTGCGTGAGTGGTTCGAGCGCAACACCGGTTGGCGGCTGATCGTGGAGAGCGAGGTGGCCCGGCTCGTGAAGACGGTCGCCGACGTCGACGACCCCACCCACCCCGCCCGTGACCCGCGCAGCCGCACGCCCTTCACCAGGCGCCGGTACGTCCTGACATGCCTCGCCCTCGGGACGCTCGAACGGGCCGAGGCACAGGTGACCCTCGGCAAGCTCGCCGAGCAGGTGTTGCTGGCGGTGGCGGATCCGGCGCTGACCGACGCCGGGATCACTCTCACCCTGGAACGGCGGGAGGAGCGGGCCGACCTGGTCGCCGTCGTCCGGCTGCTGATCGAGCTCGGGGTGCTGGCCCGGGTCGCGGGCGACGAGGACGCGTTCGTCCGGTCCGAGGGTGACGCGCTCTACGACGTGGACCGGCGGGTGCTCTCGACCCTGCTGGTGGCGCCGCGCGGCCCGTCGACGATCACCGCGTCCGGGTTCGCCGACCGGCTCGCCGATCTGGTCGGCGAGCTCCCGCCGACCACCGACGAGCTACGCAACCGGCAGCACCGGCGGCGGCTCACCCGCCGTCTGCTCGAGGACCCGGTGCTCTACCTCTCCGACCTCGACGAGGAGGAGCTGACCTATCTCACGAGCCAGCGGCACGCGATCACCGCCCGGATCGCCGAGCTGACCGGGCTGGTCCCCGAGGTGCGGGCCGAGGGCATCGCCATGGTGGACCCGCAGGACGACCTCACCGACGTCCGGATGCCCGAGACCGGGACCGAGGGGCACGTCACGCTGCTGCTCGCCGAGCACCTCGGCGCGGCAGGTGTGCCGGTTGCGATCACCGACCTGCACGCCCGCGTCCGGGACCTGGCCACCGAGCACGCGTCCTACTGGCGGCGTAACGCCACCGCGCCCGGGGCCGAGGTGGAGCTGACCGAGCA
The DNA here is from genome assembly GCF_040645415.1 of Pseudonocardia sp. NPDC046786. NCBI lineage: Bacteria > Bacillati > Actinomycetota > Actinomycetes > Pseudonocardiales > Pseudonocardiaceae > Pseudonocardia > Pseudonocardia sp. NPDC046786. The sequence goes on from NZ_JBEYYF010000009.1 coordinate 136,458, forward strand.
GGCGCTCCTGCGGCTGGTCGCGCTGCGCCTGCTCCGGGTGCACGAAGGCCTGGCCCATCCACTGCCCGCGCTGCACCGCTACGCGGTCGCCGAACCGACGGTCCAGGAACGGAGGCCCTCCCGATGACCGCGGCCCCGGCGCGGACCGGCCTGCCCGAACCGCGGCGCCACGACCGGTGGCAGCCGCTGCGGGCCGGGCTGGTCGATCTCTTCTACTACGACGCCGAGGAGTTCCACTTCCACGACGGCCGGCTGCTGCTGCGCGGCAACAACGGCACCGGCAAGTCCAAGGTGCTCGCGCTGCTGCTGCCGTTCCTGCTGGACGGCGACCTGAGCCCCTACCGGGTCGAGCCGGACGCCGATCCCAAGAAGAAGATGGAGTGGAACCTGCTGCTCGGTGGCGAGCATCCGCATCCCGAACGGATCGGCTACAGCTGGCTGGAGTTCGGCAGGCTGACCGACGACGGCGCCGAGTACCGCACCCTCGGCTGCGGTATGAAGGCCGTCAGCGGTCGAGGCATCGCCCGGCACTGGTACCTGGTGACCGACCAGCGGATCGGGCTCGACCTGCACCTGCTCGACGGCACGCGCACGGCGCTCGGCAGGGACCGGCTGATCGAGGCGGTCGGCGGACGTGGCCGGGTCTTCGACCGGGCCCGCGACTACCGGCGGTCGGTCGACGAGGAGTTGTTCGGCCTGGGCGAGCAGCGCTACAGCGCGCTGGTCGATCTGCTGGTGCACCTGCGCCAGCCGCAGCTGTCGAAGCGGCCGAGTGAGAAGGCGCTCTCCGCCGCGCTCACCGAAGCGCTCCCGCCACTGGACCAGGCCGTCGTCGCCGATGTGGCGGAGGCGTTCCGCAGCCTGGAGTCCGACCGGGACGAGCTGACGGCGATGATCGAGGCCCGCGACTCGGCCCGTGGCTTCCTCGGGCACTACCGCCGATACGCCGCCGTCGCGGCACGGCGGGCGGCCGCCGATCCACGCCGGGCCGAGACCCGGCACCGGAAGGCGCGCGACGAGCTCGCCGACGCCGAGCAGGCGTTCCGGGAGGCCGACGAGGCCGCCGGTGACGCCGCCGCCCGCCTGCGGGAGATCGACGGGGAGGTCGTGCGGTTGCGCGCCCGGGAGGGCGAGCTGCGCACCGGGCCGGAGATGCGCACCGCCGAGGGTCTGCGTCAGCTGGAGCAGGAGGCCGAGCGCCGGCGGGACGATGCCGAGCGGACGGCCGCGCGCCGGGCCGACGCGGACGCGTTGCGGGATCGGCGCGCGCAGCGGCTCGACCGGTCGACGATCGACCTGCAGCGCGCGGAGACCGCTCTGGCCGCTGCCACGGCGGACGCCCGGGCGGCGGCCGACCCGGCGCTGCTCGGCACCGCCCACCGCGAGATCGACGAGATCGTCGCCGACGATCCGGGCCAGGCCCGGGAGATCTCCACCCGGGCCGTCGCCCGGCAGGAGCGGGCGCTGGCGCACGTACGCGGGTTGCTGGCCGGCACCGACCGGGCGCTCCTGGCGGAGCGGACCGCCCGGTCCGCAGTGGAACGGCTCGACTCGGAGTCCGACCGGCTCGCAGAACGGCAGGTGGCAGCCGGTCAGGCCGTCGCCGACCTGGGAGGCGAGCTGGTCCGCGAGGCGACCGCTCAGCTGAGGGCCGCCGTCGAGCTGCGCCCCGGCGACCCGGCGAGCCTGCTGGCCGAACTCGAGCTCTGGGTGGAGACGCTGGCCGGGCCGAACCCGCTCACCGCGGCCACCGACCTGGCCGGCCGGGCCGCGACCGGCGAGCTGGCCCGGGCCGATGCCGAGATCGGCGCCCGACTCGCCGAGACCGACCGGCGCGCGGCCGAGCTGGCCGCCGAGATCAGCCGGCTGGAGGCCGGCGAGCACATCGCTCCCCCGGTCCCGCACACCCGCGGCGCGGAGGTCCGCGACGGCCGCGACGGGGCACCGTTCTGGCAGCTCGTCGACTTCGCCGACGGTGTCGGGGAGCGGGAGCGGGCGGGCCTGGAAGCCGCTCTGGAGGCGTCGGGGGTGCTCGACGCGTGGCTCTCCCCGGACGGGTCACTGCTCGGTGCGGACGACGACGTGCTCGTCGCACCCACCGTCCGGGTCACCCACGGCCCGGGACTCACCGGGCTGCTCCGGCCTGCGGTCGACCGGGCCGATCCACGGGCCGCACCGGTGTCCGACGCGACGGTGACCGCCGTGCTCCGGGCGATCGCTCAGCAGGAGCGCGCCGACGGCACCTGGGTGGGCACGGACGGCCGGTTCGGTAACGGCGTGCTGCACGGCTCGTGGCACAAGGACCACGCACGCTACGTGGGCCGCGGTGCCCGCGAGGCGGCCCGGCGCACCCTGCTGGAGCAGCGGCGGGCCGAGGCAGAGGAGCTGGCCGCAGCCGGGAGCGTGTTGCGCACGGAGGAGCAGCGGCTGATCGGCCGCCGTACCGTGCTCGCGGCGGAGCTCGCGGCCCTGCCCGACGACACCGCCGTGCGCGAGGCGCATGCGACGGTGTCCGCGCTGGCCACGCAGCGGGCCGATCTCGGCGTCGAGCAGGCCGAGGTCCGGGCGGCCCACGAGGCCGCCGCCGAGCTCTCCCGGCAGGCGAGGGCGGCCCTGGACACCGGTGCCGCGGACGTCGGCCTTCCGAGCACACCGGACGAGCTGGAGGCGGTCCGGGTGGCGCTCAGTGAGTACCGCGTGCTGTTGGCCGACATCTGGCCCGCATCGTCGACGACGGCCGGTGCCCGGGTCGCCGAGCAGGACGCGGCCGCCGAGCTCGCCGATGCCGAGGAGCAGGTGGCTTCGGCGTCGGCGCTGGCCGGCGACGCGGCCGAGGCGGCGCTCGCCGCCGAGGAGGCGTACGTCGCGCGGCGGGAGACCGTGGGTGCGCAGGTCGCCGAGCTGCACCGGCAGCTGTCCGAGGTCGCCGATCTGCTCAGTGGGCTGGCCCGCGACCGGTCCGCATACGCCGAGGCCCGCGAGGCCGCGATCGCCGGGCGCGGCCACGCCGAAGGGCTCCGTCAGGCCGCCGAGCATCAGGTCGCCGACGCTGTGCGGGACCGCGAGGCCGCGGCGGAGTCGTTGCGCCGGTTCGCCCGCACCCGGCTGATCGAGGTCGCGGTCCCGGACCTGGAGGTGCCTCCGGTGGACGACACCTGGGCCGCCGACCCGGCGGTACGGCTGGCTCGGCAGATCGACCAGGCCCTGGACGGGACCTCCGTCGACGACGGCAACTGGGACCGGGTGCAGCGTCGGGTCACCGAGGAGCTCAAGACCCTCTCGGACACCCTGTCCCGGCACGGCAACACCGCCTCGGCCCAGCTGCTCGATGCCGGGATCATCGTGGAGATCGTCTTTCGCGGTCGGCCGACCGCGGTTCCCGAGCTGGCCGATGCGCTCGACCACGAGGTGACCGACCGGCAGCGGCTGCTCGACGAGCGGGAGCGGGAGATCCTGGAGAACCACCTGGTCAGCGAGGTCGCCGGGGCGCTGCAGGAGCTGATCTCGGACTCCGACCGGCAGGTCGCCCGGATGAACGAGGAGCTGGCCGATCGGCCGACCAGCACCGGTATGCGGCTGAAGCTGGAGTGGCGGGCCCGGGAGGACGGCCCGGCCGGGCTGGAGCAGGCACGACGACGGCTGCTCCGCCAGTCGTCGGACGCGTGGTCCCCGGAGGACCGGGAAGCCGTCGGACGTTTCCTGCAGGAGCGGATCGCGGAGATGCGGTCCCGGGACGGGGCGGGAACGTGGCTGGACCACCTCACCGCGGCGCTGGACTACCGGGCATGGCACCGGTTCGCGATCTTTCGCAGACAGAACGGGCAGTGGCGGCCGGCGACCGGGCCCGCGTCCGGCGGGGAACGGGTGCTCGCTGCCAGCGTTCCGCTCTTCGCGGCGGCCTCTGCGCACTACGCGTCGGCCGGCAACCCGCACGCCCCGCGCCTGGTGACTCTGGACGAGGCGTTTGCCGGGGTGGACGACAACGCCCGCGCGAAGTATCTCGGCCTGCTCGCCGCATTCGACCTGGACGTCGTGATGACCAGCGAACGCGAGTGGGGCTGCTACCCGGAGGTTCCCGGCCTGTCGATCGCCCAGCTCGCCCGCGCCGACGGCGTGCCGGCGGTGCTGGTCACCAACTGGCGGTGGGACGGCCTGCGCCGGGAACGCGTGGAGCGGCCGGCCGCGCTCCCGGTGCCGGAGACACCGCGGGAGCCGGCCCTGCTCGAGCAGAGCCTGTTCGATGAGCCCTGACCCCGGGGGGTCGGCCCGGTTGCAGCGCCTGCTCGGAGGGCCGGAGACCGCCTGGCTGCGCGAGCGGGTGCGGCGCCGGCTGGAACGCGGCGAGCCCCTGACCGGGGCGGTCACTCGCAACCCGGCGACGGACGCCGAGCAGGACGCGGTGGCCGGCCTGCTGGGCCGGCGCCGGCGCAGCGCCGGCTCGGTGAGCGTCCGGCTGGCGGAGCTCGACGACGTGCTGCGCAGGTCCGGCGTGCACTCCGGGGGGCTGGCCGGCGCGGTCGTCGACCTGACCGGCCCGGTGATCGACCGCGAGGACGCCGTCCGCCGCCGCGCCGAGGCGTGGCGGGCAGCGTTCGCACCGCTCGACGAGACCGTCCGCGCCCGGCCGGAGCTCACCGTGTGGCGCGATCACCTGGTGCGCACCGGTCTGGTCCGCAGGCTCGCCCCACAGGTCGACGAGGCGACGGGGCTACTCACCGAGCTCGCTGCGGTCCTCGTCGAGCTCCCCGCCGAACCGCAGCCGATCGGGCGGTTCGCGGAGCGCGTGCTCGGCTCCGCACACGCGCTCGACCAGGGCCGCCCCCTGACCGCGCTGGTGCTCCGGGCGGCCGCGGCACTGGGCGGCGTCGGCGAGGGCCGGGGGGCCGCCTGGGACCGCGCTGTGTGGGCATCGGTCGGGCTGGTCCGCGACGAGCTGTCCGCCACCGTGCTCACCCTCAACCTGCCCGGCGACACCGACACCAGGACCGGCAGGATGCTCACGGCGATGGCCGGCGAACCGGCGGTGCTCACGTTGCGCCAGCTGGTCCGTCAGCCGGCCCGCTGGGAACTCGACGGCACCGTGGTGTCGATCTGCGAGAATCCGGTCGTCGTCGCGGAGGCGGCGGAGCGGCTCGGCGACGGCTGTGGCCCCCTGGTCTGCACCGCGGGCCAGCCGAGCGCCGCGGTGATGGCGGTACTGCGGGGCCTCGCCGCGGCCGGCGGCGCGTTGCGGCACCACGGCGACTTCGACTGGGGCGGGGTGCGGATCGCGAACCTGCTCGTCGCCGCACTCCCGGTCGTCCCCTGGCGTTACGACACCCTCAGCTACCTGCGCTGGGTCGGCCGCAGCAGCAGTGGCGCGCCGTTGCGCGGCACCCCGGTCGAGGCCGCCTGGGACCCGGCGCTCGCCGCCGAGATGCGGCGGATCGGCCGGTCCGTCGAGGAGGAACGGGTGGTCGACGAGCTCCTGTCCGACCTGCGTCCGGGCTGACCGACGAACGGCCCCCGCTCAGAAGTTCCCCAGCACCCGCACCGGCGTCACCAGCACCGCCGCCCGGCGCTGCTCGGCCATCACCCGGTCGTACTCCGCCCAGTCCCCGTGGGTCCCGCCGCAGGCGGTGAACACGTCCCGCAGCAGGCGCGGGACGTCGACGCACTCGACCGGGTCGTCCGGCCCGACGATCTCCGAGGCCCCCTCGACGGCGGCCCACTTCCAGCCGGCCCGCCAGTGCAGCGACGTCGCGGGTCGCGCACGCAACGCCCGCAGCTTGACGGGGCCGTAGGTCACGTAGGCCGCCACCGGCTCACCGGAGACAGGATGGTCGAGGACGCCGGCGTTCACCAGCGAGGTGTGCGGGCGGCCGTCGGACCGGACGACGGCGACGGTGCACAGTCCGCTGTCCGCCGCGACGATCCGGCGGACGCTGTCGAGATCGACGCTCATCCCCCGAGTCTGCCCGCTCAGCGCCAGCCGAGCTTCTTCGTGCAGGCGGGCCACGCCTTCCAGCCCTGCTGGTCCTGAACCTTCTTGGCGACGGCGATCTGCTGGGACTTCGACGCCTGGTGGGCGCTCGCCGCGTACTGGGTGCCGCCGAACTCCTCCCAGGTGGACGGTGTGAACTGCAGTCCACCGGTGAAGCCGTTGCCGGTGTCGGCGTCCCAGTTCCCGGTGCTCTCGCAGTGCGCCAGCTGGTCCCAGGTGTCGGTCTGCTCGACCGACGGGGCCGACGGCGCCGACGGAGACGACGGGGCCGCGACCGCGGTGCCGACGAAGCCCAGCGGGGCGGCCGCCATCGCGGTCAGCGCGCCGATCCGGGCGGCGCGCCGGCCGGTCGGGGTGGGTTTCCGGTGGCGTCCTGCCATGGGGTCGTACCTCCGTGCGTCGGGGAGCGGTTCGAACGGGCCGACACGGTAATCACGCCGGACATCCCACTCACAACCCGTGACACACGCTCACCGTCCGTGGAACGACGAGTGGTCAACCGTGCGCGTCGACCGTCGAAAGGAGTAACGCAATTCGGACGAACAGCTCAGCGTTCGCGGTACCGCCGCCGGTCGATCACCCGGTGCGGGTCGTCGCGGGAACCCGTTCCCCGGTGGCGGACGCCGGGACACGCCGGGCGAGCACCGTCGCGACCACCGCCAGACCGACGACCACACCGCCGTAGACCAGCGCGGTCGGCCGCAGCCCGACGGCCGTCGCCGCCACCCCGGCGAGCATCGCGGGCACGCTGAACGCCAGGTAGGCCAGGCTGTAGGTGGCGGCGAACAGCTCGCCGCGCTCGTGCGGGGTGGCCAGCGCGGCCAACGTCCCGAACGTCGCGTAGGCCGCCGACCCGAACCCGACGCCGGCCACCAGGGTCCCGGCGGTCGCGACCGGGAGCAGCCCGGCGAGCGTCCCGGCCAGCGTGACCAGGGTGCCGAGCCCGAGCAGCAGCGCGGCCGGTGCCAGCACCCGGGCCGGCGCCCGGTGCCGAAGCACGTAGGCGCTCGCCGCGCCGGTCAGGCACAGCGCCGCGACCACCAGCCCACCGACGAGGTGGTTCCGCATCCCGAACAGCCCGATCACCACCGACGGGCCGAGTGACAGGTACAGCCCGCCCAGCGACCAGCTCGCGACCAGGGTCGGGACGATCGCCACGAACCCGGGCCGGACCCGCTTCGGAACCGCGAGCCGGGGGCGCAGCGAGGCGAGCGCGCCGGGACTGCGGGTGACCGTCTCCGGGATCAGCGCGATCAGCAGCGCGGCCACCAGCAGGCCGCCGAGCAGCAGCGCCCAGACCAGCCGGGTCGGGGCGGGGGCGAACTCGACGAGCGCGCCGGTCGCGAGCCCGCCGAGCCCGAGCCCGGCGAGCGGCGCAGTGCCGTTGACCAGGCCGGCCCGCTCGGGTCGCGGCGCGAGATCGACGATGGCCGCCGGCAGGGTCGCGGTCGCCGCACCGGTCGCGATGCCCTGCACGATCCGGGCACCCAGCAGCCAGCCGACCCCGTCGGCCAGCAGGAACAGCACCAGCGCGACGATCTCCAGCGCGATCGCGCCGAGCAGCACCGGCCTGCGGCCGACGTGGTCGGACAGCGCGCCGACGACGAGCAGCGCGGCGATCAATGCGAGCACGTAGACCGCGAACACCGCCGTCAGGGTGAACTCGGTGAAGGCGAACCGCTCCTGGTAGACGACGTAGAGCGGGGACGGCGCCGACGACGCGGCCAGGAACCACAGGAAGGTCGCCGCGACCACGGCGAAGGCGACCGGCGGGGACAGGCGGATCCGGTGCACGACGCTCCTCGGGTTCACTCCAGGTACTGAGCAGTGCCAACGGAATCCGGCGGCCGCGGCATTCCCGGCCAGGCGAGCGTCGATCCGGTCCTGCCGGAACCGGCCGGGTGGTGGCAGGCTGAGGAGGTGCTGCGTGCGTCGTCCACCCGGGTGCGGCTGTTCAGCGTCCGCTACGAGGTCACCCAGGACGGCCGACCGGTCACCGGCTGGACCGCCCGGACCTGGCAACCGCATCGCGACCTGGTCATCGACGGCCATCCCTACGCGCTGCGCTCGGAGGGTGTCGCCCGGTTCGCGCTGGAGGGCGACATCCGCGCGCACATCCTGCGCACCGTCGACCACCCGTACGGCCCGCTGTCGACGCCGCACTGGAACGTCGAGGTCGGCGACCTCACCTATCGGATGGCCGGCTCCGGGATCGGCCGCCGGTTCGCGCTGCTCACCACCGCGGACGCGGCGAACGAGGCCGGCCGGGTGTGGCGGACCGGCGCGCTGCGCCCCTCCTACGCGGCGCAGCTCCCCGCCGCGCTGGCGCTGCCGGTGCAGGTGTTCGTGCTGTGGTCGGCGATGGCGATCTGGCGGGCCAGCGTCGCCGCCGCGACGGCCGCGGTCGCCCGCTGACCGGCCCCGGGCGCCGATCGGCCCCGGACACCGTGCGGTGCCCGGGGCCGGTGATCGGGATCAGGCCTCGCCGCGGTACCCGGCGGCCTGCGCCTGCCACATCCAGCGGGCCTCCTCCAGCGCGCGGCCCAGCTCGATGAGCAGGTCCTCGGTGAGCGGGTCGGCCTTGCCGGCCTGCTCGATGCGCGGGCGGAGCCGGTCGACGGCGACGTCGACGGTCGCCGAGACGGCCAGCACGGTGTCGGCGTCGGACACGTAGCCCTCCGGGTACTCCGGCAGGCCGGTGTCACGGCCGACGGTCCGCACCCGGCCGTCCGGGGCGACGCCGATGGCGGCGGAGCGCTCGGCGACGTTGTCGCCGTGCTCGCGGGCCAGGTCGACGAGCTCGTCGAGGTGCAGGTGGATGTCGCGGAACTGCTTGCCGACGAGGTTCCAGTGCGCCTGCTTGGCGACCAGGGAGAGGTCGACGAGATCGACCAGGGTCTCCTGCAGCACACGACCGGTGATGTCGCGGGCACCGTCGTCGAGCGGGCTGGTGATCGGGGTGGCCATGGTTTGCACGGCTCCTTTCGCGTCGGTCCGGAACGAGCACCGGCGGGGGTCTCCCGCCTACACGGGGTGCAACGCCGGTCTCGGTTCCGGTATGCCCCGAACCGCCCGCCCGCATGCCGTTCCGTGACCCGTCAGACATCCGGTGAGGTATGCCTGACCTGCGAGAAGGCCGGCCTATCGGGCGGCGTGCGTGACCAGTACCGGCACCGGTGACTCGAGGATGATGCGCTGCGCGACGCTGCCGGTGAGCAGCTTGCCGACCGGGCTGCGCCGCCGGACCCCGACGACGAGCAGCGACGCCCCCGCCGCCGCGGCCAGGTCCAGGATCGCCTCGGCCGCGTCGCCACCGTCGTCGATCACCTGGACGTCGGTCTCCGGGTCGCCGTCGGCGCGCAGCGCGGCGAGCCGGGACTCCACCCGGTCCCGCAGCGGCCCGCCGTCGTCGGGCTCGGTGTCGTTCTCGAACCGCTCCTGGTGCTCGGTCGCGAGCGCCACCAGCCTCGCACCCCGCAGCCGGGACTCGCGGACCGCGAGGTCCAGCGCGGCGGTCCCCTCGGGCGTCGGGCCGTAGGCCACACAGATCGTCATGTCGCTCCCCATCAGGCGCGTGCGGACGGCGCCGACCCTAATCACGGAATGGGCAGAAACCCGGAAAAGTTCATTGTGTTCGCAGCGGACATTGAGTTATCGAAGCCGGACATTGGTAACGGCCCATACCTGTGATTACCGTTCCCGCCATGCCACGACGGCAGGTCATCGCAGCCCTGGGAATCGTACTCGTCGCCGCACTCGCGGTGACCGCCTTCGCCGACGCCGCCCGGTCCGGGGAGGGTCAGGCGGCGCGCTCCAACCTCACCATGATCGCCCCCGCAGCGGCGGGCGGCGGCTGGGATCTCGTCGCCCGCGAGTCCCAGCAGGCCATGCGCACCGGGAACATCGTGAACACCGTCCAGGTGGTCAACATCCCGGGCGCCGGCGGCACCATCGGCCTGAACCAGCTGGCCGGGCTCGCCGGCGAGGAGACCACGATGATGGTCACCGGCACCGTGATGCTCGGCGGGATCAGCCAGTCCGGCAGCCCGCTGAGCCTGGCCGACACCACGCCGATCGCCCGGCTCGCCGAGGACTTCGAGGTGATCGCCGTCCCCGCGGCGTCACCGTTCCGCACGCTCGAGGACATGCTCGTGGCGTGGGAGTCGAACCCGGCCGCCCTGCCGATCGGCGGCGGATCCGCCGGCGGCATCGACCACATGGTCGCCGCGCAGCTCGCGCAGGCCCGCGGCATCCCGGTCGAGAACATGGTCTACACCCCGCACCCGGGCGGCGGTGAGCTCACGCTCAGCCTGCTGTCCACCGCCGCCGGCACCGTCGGCGTCGGCGTCTCCGGCTACAACGACTTCCGCGACCTGGTCGAGTCCGGCCAGCTGCGGGTGCTGGCGGTCGTCTCGCCCGAGCGGCTGACCGGGGTCGACGCCCCCACCATGGACGAGCTCGGGTTCGGCCAGGTCGATCTCGTGAACTGGCGCGGCCTGGTCGCCCCGGCCGGGATCACCCCGGACGAGCGGGCCGAGCTCGAGGCGATCGCCCGCGAGATGGTCGCCACCGAGTCCTGGTCGGAGGCCGTCGAACGCAACCGGTGGGTACGCAGCGAGATCTACGGCGAGGACTTCGAGAAGTTCCTCGTGACCGAGCAGACCCGGATCCACGACCTTCTGAAGGAGCTGGGATTGGTATGAGCGGCCGTCCTGCACATCTGTCGAGGGGCGCCCTGGTCGTCCCCGCCATCCTCGCCGGACTGGGGATCTTCCTGGTCTACGGCACCGTGACGATGGAGGTCGTCGGCGACGGCGGCCTGTTCGGCCCGACCACCATGCCGTGGATCGTGGCGGTGCTCTGCTTCGTCGTCGCCGCGCTGCTCGCGTTCGACATCCTCCGCCCGCGACCCGAGTACGACACCCCCGCCGCGGGCGCCGCCGACGGTTCCGCCGGGGACTCCGGCGAGGCCGGTCCGGCCGCGCCCGACGGCGTCAACGTGCCCGCCGTGCTCACCGCGGTCGGCGGTGTCGCCGGGTTCATCATCGTCCTGCCGTTCCTCGGTTGGATCCTGTCCGCCACCGGCCTGTTCACCGCGGTCGCGGTGGCGCTGGGCAACCGCCGCTGGCCGGGCATCGTGCTCGGTGGCCTGGCGGTCTCCTCCGCGGTTCAGGTCGTGTTCAGCGCCCTGCTGGGGATCTCGCTGCCCAGCGGCTTCGTCGGGGGGTTCTGAGCGATGGAACAGCTGTCCAACCTGCTCGGCGGTTTCGCCGACATCCTGAGCCCGTCCGCGCTGCTGTTCGTGTTCCTCGGCGCCCTGATGGGCACCGCGGTCGGCGTGCTCCCCGGCCTCGGCTCGGCGATGGCGGTGGCGCTGCTGCTGCCGCTGACCTTCGTCCTGGACCCGACCAGCGCGCTGATCATGTTCACCGGGATCTACTTCGGCGGGCTGTTCGGCGACTCGATCGCCGGCTTCCTGATGAACACGCCCGGCAACTCCACGGCGATCGCCAGCACCTTCGAGGGCCACCGCATGGCCCTGCGCGGCAAGGCCGCACAGGCGCTCGCCACCGGCGCGATCGGCGCGTTCATCGGCGGCATGGCCGCCTCCGCGCTGGTCGTCTTCTTCGCGCCCATGCTCGCGCAGCTCGCCACCGGGTTCGGCCCGGCCGAGTTCCTGGCACTGGCCGTGTTCGCGTTCGTCGCGATCTCCGCGGTGGTCGCCGACTCCGCGATCCGCGGTGTCGCCGCGCTCGCCATCGGCCTCACCCTGGCGCTGATCGGGATCGACCAGCCGTCCGGGAGCCCGCGGTTCTCGTTCGGCTTCTCCCCGCTGCTCGACGGCATCTCGATCGTCGTCATCACGGTGTCGCTGCTCGCGCTGGGCGAGGTGTTCAGCCAGGCCGCGAAGGTCGGCCGGGCCCAGGACACCAAGGCCGTCATGCCGACCGGTCGCTGGTGGCTGTCCCGCGCCGAGTTCCGGCAGGCGCTGCCCGCCTGGCTGCGCGGCACCGCGATCGGCGTCCCGTTCGGCGTCATCCCGGCCGGTGGCGCCGAGGTGCCGACGTTCCTCGCCTACGGCACCGAGCGCCGCCTGGACCGGCGCAAGCCGGAGCCGACGTTCGGCAAGGGCGCCATCGAGGGTGTCGCCGCGCCGGAGGCGGCGGGCAACGCCACCGCCGGCACCGCGATGGGCGCGCTGCTCGCGCTCGGCCTCCCGACCTCGGCGACCGCGGCGATCCTGCTCGCCGCGTTCCAGCAGTACGGCCTGCAGCCCGGCCCGCTGCTGCTGGAGCGCTCCGGGGACATCGTGTGGGCGCTGCTCGCCGGCTTCTTCCTGGCGATGATCGTGCTGCTGATCCTGAACCTGCCGTTCGCGCCGCTCTGGGCGCAGCTGCTGCGGGTGCCGAAGTCCTACCTGTACGCGGGGATCGCGGTGTTCGCCGCGTTCGGCGTGTACGCGGCCGGCGCGAGCACCGTCGACCTGGTGATCATGCTGGTGCTCGGCGTGCTGGGGCTGGCGATGCGGCTCTACGACATCCCGGTCGCGCCGGTGCTGATCGCGGTGATCCTCGGCCCGCTCGCCGAGTACTCGCTGCGCGACGCGATGGGCAACTCGGACAACGACCCGGCCGTGCTGGTGTCGAGCCCGATCACCGTGGTGCTCTACCTGCTGCTCGCCGCCGGTGTGGCGTGGACGGCGTGGCGCCGGTTCGCCGAGAAGCAGGCCGCCGACGTCTGAGCACCGCCCCGACCCCGGGGCCGCACCCCCGCACTCCCCACGGGGCGCCGCCGCCCCCTCCCTCACGAGCGGACCTCCCGTGGCCGTCCCCCGGCCACGAGGGGTCCGCTCGCGGCGTTCCGGGTCCGGCGCTCACCAGGGTTCCGAGCGTGTCCATTCCGGACGCCAGCCGATGTAGCGCGGCATCACCCACACCGTCACCACGCTGATCACCGCGGTCAGGACCAGGTAGCCGCCGGCGATCCAGGGGCTCCCGGCCCCGGCGGCGAGCAGCGCGGTCAGGATCGCCGGCGTCAGGCCGGAGGCGTAGATCCCGGACACCTGGTAGACCAGCGACAGTCCGGTGTAGCGCACGTCGGCCTCGAACAGCTCCGCGTAGAGCGCCGACTGGGTGCCGGTCATCAGCGCGTAGGCGACGCCCAGCTGGAACAGCACCACGACCACGACGATCCAGCCCACACCCGTCCCCACCAACAGGAACGACGGGATCACCGACAGTCCGAACAGGACGGCGCCGGTGCCGAACACCCGTCGTCTGCCGAACCGGTCGGCGAGCAGCCCGGCCAGCGGCGTCACCACCGCCATCAGCAGCGCCCCGGCCGTGACCGCGACCAGGACGAGCACCCAGTCCACCCCGACGGTGGTCACCGCGTAGGTGATGACGAAGACACCCCAGGTGTTGAACGCGGCGCCCTCGGCCCAGCGGGCGAGCATCCCGGTGCCGAGCCCGCGGCGGTGCACCCGGGTGCGGAACAGCTCGACCGCGGGGACCTTCGTCGTCGTCCCGGTCTCCTGCAGCTTCCGGAACTCCGGGGTTTCCAGGATCGTCAGCCGCACCGCGAGCCCGACGACGACCAGCAGCACCGACACCAGGAACGCGGCCCGCCAGCCGTAGGCCAGGAAGGTCTCGTCGTCGAGGAACTCGGCGAGCAGCGCGAACGCCCCGGTGCCCAGCGCGAGCCCGAGGCCCAGGCCGATCTGCGGGACGCTGCCGTAGAGGCCGCGCTTCCCGGGCGGCGCGTTCTCGATGGCGAGCAGCACCGCGCCGCCCCACTCGCCGCCGACCGCGACGCCCTGCAGGATCCGCAGCAGCACCAGCAGCAGCGGCGCGGCGACGCCGATCGCGGCGTACGGCGGCAGCAGCCCGATCAGCGCGGTCGCGACGCCCATCAGCAGCATCGTCGCGACCAGGGTCTGCTTGCGGCCGACCCGGTCGCCGATGTGCCCGAAGATCACCGCGCCGACCGGGCGGGCGACGAAGCCGACCGCGAACGTGCCGAACGCGAGAAGCGTGCCGACGGTCGGGTCGTCGGACGGGAAGAACAGGATCGGGAAGACCAGGCCGGCCGCGGTGGCGTAGAGGAAGAAGTCGTACCACTCGATGGTGGTGCCGACCAGCGAGGCGATCAGGACCTTGCGCCGCGCGGCCGGGCTGTCCGGGGCGGTGGGTGCCGTGCCGCTCGCGGTGCTCACCTGCGGTAGTCCGCGGCTCACCTGCGGTAGTCCGCGGCGAACGGCACCGAGCGGGCCTCGTCGGCCTCGACGACGGCGCCGTCCGGCGGGGACCACAGGCCGCGCTCGCGCAGCACCGGCAGCACCCCCTCCCCCATCCACCAGGCCTCCTCCAGGTGCGGGTACCCGGAGAGGACGAACTCGTCGATCCCGGCGGCGTGGTAGTCGGCGATCCGGTCGGCGACCTCGGTGTGCGAACCGACCAGCGCGGTCCCGGCGCCGCCGCGGACGAGTCCCACTCCCGCCCACAGGTTCGGGGCGATGGTGAGGTTCTCCCGCGACCCGCCGTGCAGGGCACGCATCCGGCGCTGCCCCTCCGACTCGGACGCGGCCAGGCCCTGCTGCACCCCGGCGATCGTGTCCGGGTCGAGCGCGTCGAGCAGTTTCTGCGCCTGCGCCCACGCCTCCGCCGCGGTGTCCCGGGTGATGACGTGCAGCCGGATGCCGAACCGGACGGTGCGCCCGCGGTCGGCGGCGAGCTTGCGGATCCAGCCGACCTTCTCCCGGACCTGCTCGACCGGCTCGCCCCAGGTGAGGTAGACGTCGGCGTGCTCGGCGGCGGTGTCACCGGCGGCCGGGGACGATCCGCCGAAGTACACCGGCGGCACCGGATCGGGCAGCCGGGACAGCGATGCGGCCTCCACCCGCAGGTGCTCGCCGTCCAGGTCGACGGTCTCGCCGCGCCACAGCCGGGTCACCACCGACAGGAACTCGCCGGTGCGGGCGTAGCGGGCGTCCTTGTCGAGGAAGTCGCCGTAGGCGCGCTGCTCGCGGGACTCGCCGCCGGTGACGACGTTGAGCAGCAGCCGCCCGCCGGAGTGCCGCTGGAAGCTCGCGGCCTGCTGCGCGGCCAGGGTCGGCGAGATCGAGCCGGGCCGGAACGCGACCAGGAACTTCAGCCGCTCGGTGTGCGCGACGAGCATCGCGGTGGTGATCCAGGCGTCCTCGCACCAGGCGCCGGTCGGGGTCAGCGCCCCGTCGAAGCCGGCCTGCTCGGCGGCCCGGGCGACCTGGGTGAGGTAGCCGATCGAGGCCGGGCGGATGGTGCCCGCCGAGCCGGTGGCGTTGCCGTGGCCGCCACCGACGAGATGGCGGCCGTCGCCCATCGTGGGCAGGAACCAGTGCATGGTGAGGGGTGCGTCGGGCACGGGGACCTTCCGGGGTGGTGGGGGGTGTTCAGCGGCTGCGGGGTGCCCGACAGGCCTGGGCGTGCACCCGGCCCAGGTCGACCCACAGTCGGCGGGTCAGCTCGCTTCCTCCCACCCCATGAGCGCAACAGAGCACCGCGTCACCACGCAACCCGGCGCGGGATCGGTCACAGTGATCGCCGGGCCGGCGCGCGGGCGACGGCGCCGAGCGGGTCGGCGTAGATCGGGCGCAGGCCGGCGGTGCACGCCGCGACCGCCTGCAGCGCGTGGCCGAAGGTGGACGCCTGCAGGCTGATCGGGGGCAGCGCGGTGGACCGCGAGAAGCTCTCCGAGACGTGCGCGAGCCCGGGCCGGTACCGGGTGAACGCCTGCCCGGCGAGTACCACCCGGTCCGGGTTGAGCAGGTCGCGGACCAGCGCCACCCCGTTCCCCAGCAACCGGGCGCGCGCGGTGAGCAGGTCGTGGGCGCGCCGGTCGCCGTCCTCGGCGGCCGCGACCACCTGCTCGATCACCGGGGCCCGCACCAGACCGGCGGCGTGCGCGGCACGGGCTACCGCCGAGTCGCCCGCCGACGCCTCGAGGCATCCGGTGCGGCCGCAGTGGCACGGCTCGTCGCCGCCGACCGGGAGATGGCTGATCGTGCCGGGACCACCGGTCGGGGCGTGTACCCGGCCGTCGACGGTGAGGACGGCGCCGACCGCCTCCCGCGCGTAGACGTGCAGCGTGCTGCCCTCGTCGACGTGCGGGGACAGCAGCGACTCGGCACCGGCCACCGCCTCGATCTGCGGGACGACGACCACCCCGGGCAGCCCGAGCCGGTCGACGATCTCGGCGAGCGGCGCCGGGTCCCAGCCCAGTCGCGGATGCCCGAGCCGGTTCCGCTCGCCGGACAGCCGGCCGCCGACGACCAGGCCGACCTGCAGCACCGTGCGGCCGGGCCGGGCGGCCGCGAACCGGCGCAGCCGGGCCGCCGGTCCGGCCAGCGCGACGGCCGGGTCCCCGTCGCGCGGGGTCGGCACGTCGATCGCGGACAGCACGTTCCCGCGCAGGCCACCGACGGCGAGCGTGGTCTGCTGCAGACCGACGTGCAGGCCGAGCACGCCGAAGCGCTCGACGTCGATCTCCACCGGGACCCGTGGCCTGCCCACCGCCCCGGCCCGCACCAGATCCGGTCGCTCGCGCAGCAGCCCGGCCGCGACCAGGGCGACGACCTGCCGGTTCACCGTGGCGTGGGACAGGCCGGTGGCGGTGACGAGCTCGTCCCGGAACGGGGCGCCGAGCCTGCGGACCGCCCCGAACACGGCCGCCGCGGCCGGCACGCCCGCCCCGGTGACGGGCTCCGGCCCGGCCGCTCGGACGACGGTCCGCCGGACGCCGCGGGGCCGGTCCTCGGCTCGGGACGCTGTGGCTGATGACATGGCTGGTCCTCAGGGGCGGTCCACCGGCGCGCAGGGCGGCGCTGCGGCCCGCCCGGTGTGGCGGCGCGCGTGCTCGCGGCGGTGGAGTGGTGGTCCTGGTGTCGGCGGGTCCGGCGCCCGGCCGTGCGGCGGGCAGGACACGGCGGCGCCGGAGGACGAGGACCCGGCGGGGCCGATCGGGACGGCCGGAACGATCCGGCGCGGACGTGCCGGCGGGACCGGAGCGGGATCCGGTGGCGCCGGACGGCACCCTGGGCGCCGCCGCGGGGCGGCCGTCAGGGAATCAGCGGTGGCAACAGATCGCCGTGGCCGTCCGGCAGTAGTCCACGTGCCTGCGCAGCACCAGGTAGGGGCGCACGACTCCGGCCGGGCCGGGCCGGTGCCCGTTGCGGTCGCCGCGTCCGTCCATGCCCGGAAGCTAGCACCGGCCCGGGGCGGCGGTCGACGCCTGGAATCACGTACCCGGATCACATTGACAGGACCGCCGACAGGACCGCCGACAGGACCGGCGGGGTGGTTTGTGATCCCGCTGAGCGCAACGGTTGCCGGGTACCCCGCGGCGTTCCTACCGTCGTGGGGGTACCGAGGCCGTGGCGCCCCGATCCGGATCCGAGCCGGTCGGCCCGCCCACCGGTACCGATCCCGCTCACCCCCGGCGCGTCCGGCCGCGAGCACCCGTCCGCACCGGAGGAGCTCCCGTGACCCTGCAGGCCGACCACACCACGACCACCGTGCTGCCCGAGGTGACCCGGGTGGGCGGGCGGATCGGAGCCCGCGTCGACGGTGTCCGCCTGGGCGGCGACCTCGCCCCGGAGACGGTCTCCGCGATCCGCTCCGCACTGCTGCAGCACAAGGTGCTGTTCTTCCGCGGCCAGCAGCACCTCGACGACGACGCGCACCTCGCGTTCGTCCGGCTGTTCGGCGAGCCGACGGTCGCGCACCCGACCGTGGCCGGCGAGAAGACGCACATCCTCCCGGTCGACTCGGACCGGGGGAAGGCCAACAGCTGGCACACCGACGTCACCTTCGTCGACCGCATCCCGGCGATCAGCTCGCTGCGCACGCTGATCCTGCCGCCCTACGGCGGCTCGACGGTGTGGGCGAACACCGCCGCCGCCTACGACGGCCTGCCGGTGCCGCTGAAAAACCTGGTCGACGAGCTGTGGGCGGTGCACACCAACTCCTACGACTACTCGTCGCACACCGAGAACGCCGACACCACCGCCGACGACGACAAGATCGCCGCCTACCGGGCCGAGTTCCGCTCCACCACCTACGAGACCGAGCACCCGGTGGTGCGGGTGCACCCGGAGAGCGGGGAGCGGGCGCTGCTGCTGGGGCACTTCGTCCGCGAGTTCGTCGGGCTCAACTCCAAGGAGTCGCAGGCCCTGTTCCACCTGCTGCAGGACCGGGTGACCCGGCTGGAGAACACGGTGCGGTGGTCCTGGGACGAGGGCGACTTCGCGATCTTCGACAACCGGGCGACCCAGCACTACGCGGTGGCCGACTACGACGACCACCGTCGCTCGCTGCGCCGGATCACCCTCGCCGGTGACATCCCGGTCGCCCCCGGCGGGGCCCGCAGCGTGGTCCGCACCGGCGACGCGTCGCACTACAGCAACTGAGCGCCGCGGCCGTCCGCGCGGTCACCGCGCGGACGGCGACCCGGTCCGGCTGAACGCGAGCAGCAGCAGCGCCAGCGCCGGTGCGACGGCGGTCGCGGCGAACCCGGCGGCGCCCGCCCCGCTGTGGAGCGGCACCCACAGCAGCGGTGCCAGTGCCCCGCCGAAGAACTGGAACGACAGCGCCAGCGACGCCGCCCCGGCCCGGTTGCCCTCGGTGCTGGTCGCGGCGATCGCGTTCACCGTGGTCCGCAGCCCGGTCACCGCGACACCGACGGCGGCGATCCCGATCCCCAGCAGCAGCACGGTCGGCCCGACCGCGGCGACGACCAGACCGGCCGCGAGCAGCAGGTTCATCCCGACACCGGTGCGGCGCGGACCGAGCCGGTCCAATCGGCGGCCGAGCAGTGGCGCGGCGAGCAGCCCGGCCACCCCGAACGACGACCCGAGCAGGCCGCGCTCCCAGGGGCCCAGGCCGAAGTCGTCGGCGGCGCGCAGAATCGCCAGCACGGTCAGCCCGACCGCCGCCAGGTAGCACAGGAACGACAACCCGCAGGCCACCGCCAGGTTCCGGTTGAGCAGGGCGCGCACCGGCGGCGGGCCGGTCCGGGGCGGGCCTGCCGTCATCGTCGGCGGCAGTGCCGCGAGCATCAGCGCGACCAGCGCCGGGAACACGAACGCCAGCCGCCAGTCCAGGGCCGCAGACGGACCGGACACCAGCGGGCTGGCCGCCTGCCCGGCCGCCTGCATCCCGGCGAACAAGCCGAGCGCGCGGCCCAGCCCGGCCCGCGGGACCAGGTCGGTGATCGCGGCGACCAGCAGCGGGGTGGTGAACGCGTTCGTGACGCCCTGCAGGGCGCGCGCCGCGAGGAACCACCCGATCCCCGGGGCGAGCACGCACAGCCCGCAGGCCAGCACGAACGCGACCAGCGACACCTGCATGGTGCGGGCCCGGCCCCAGCGCTCGGCCAGCGTGCCGGACACCAGCATCACCGCGGCGAACGGGAGCATGTACGCGGTGACGGCCGCGGCGGCCAGCTCCGGCGTGGTCGCCAGCCCCTGCGCGACCTCGGGCACCATCGGCGTGACCATGGTGCTGGCGTAGGGGCCGAGGAAGCCGCCGACGTAGAGCGGCCACGCCCGGACACCCGGGCGTGGCCGCGTCACGGCGAGATCGTGATCAGACATCAACCAGGTTCTTGACCAGCGAGTCGAAGGTGCGGTCGTCCTCGATCAGGCCCCAGGACACCATCCAGTCGTAGGTGCGCCGGAACTGGGCCTCCGGGTACGGCGCCGGATCGACGTAGCGCAGCCGGCCCAGCGGGATCTCGTGCGGCTCGACGGTGCCGAGCTCCGGCGGGATCTCCGCGGTGAGGTGGTGCAGGTAGGGTCGCGGGTCCTCGTTGAGCTTGCGCACCGCGCGCACCACGGCCCGGTTGATCCGGGCGTAGGTGTCCTCGTCGACCTGCGGGCTGGCGATCTCGGCGCCGACGTAGAACGCCTCGGCGAGGATCTTGTAGCCCTGCTTCTCGGCGAGGGTGATCCACGGCTCCATCAGCGCCGCCGCCTCGACGGTGCCGTCGCGCAGCGCCTCGAACCGGACCTGCGGGCCGCCGTAGTGCGCGACGCTGATCTCCTCGCGGGGCAGGAAGCCCTCCAGCGTCTGCAGCGCGACGTAGTGCGAGCCGTGGTGGAAGTTCACCGCGACGGTGACGCCCGCCAGGTCCTGCGGGTGGGTGGCCAGGTGGTCGCCGCGGACCATGATCGCCTGCCCATTGACGGCGGCCCGCTTGCTGACCACCCGGCCGCCGACCGTGGTGTCCCCGGCACGGCGCACCTGGCCCCACTCGCAGGCCCGGTACAGCGACGCCTCGCCGCTCTCGAAGTGCGACTTGGTCGAGCCGAACGAGCTGAGCAGCTGGTGGTCCTCCAGCGGCGCGATCCCGGCGTTCGCGTACGCCTTGGTGACGAACTCGACGTCGACGCCCTCCTCGGCGAAGTAGCCCTCGTCGCGGGCGACGAGCTGGGGCAGCGAGAACACCAGGGACAGCAGCTCCATGGTGACCTGGGGTCGGTCGGTCATGCGGGTCTCCTCTCGGGTGCGCTCAGGCGAGCGCGGCGACGATCCGGGTGTGCAGGTCGAACAGGTACGGGTCCTCCGCGGAGCGGGGCCGGCTGCGGTCCACCCGGTGCTCGGCGACGATCCGGGCCGGGCGGCCGGCAAGCACGATCACCCGGTCGGCGAGCAGCGCCGCCTCCAGCGGGTTGTGGGTGACCAGCAGACCGCTGCGCGGGCGCTGCATCCACAGCTCCTGCAGGAGCAGCCGCAGCTTGCGGGCGGTGAGCTCGTCGAGCGCGCTGAACGGCTCGTCGAGCAGCACCAGGTCGGGTTCGACGGCGAACGCGCGGGCCACCGCGACCCGCTGGCGCTGCCCGCCGGACAGCACGCTCGGATAGGACCCGGCGTACTCGGTGAGGCCGACCGCGTCGAGCACCGGGTCCGCGCCCGCCGGGTCGAGCCCGGCCGCCTCCAGGGCGAGCACCACGTTCTGCCGGACCGGCAGCCAGTCCAGCAGCCGGGGCTGCTGGAACACGACGCCGAGCCGCGGCCGGCCGATCTCGACGGTGCCGGTCTCGGGCACGGTCAGCCCGGCGACGACGTGCAGCAGGGTGGTCTTCCCGGTGCCGGACGCACCGACGACGGCGACCAGCTCGCCGTCGTCGACGGTGAGCGAGAAGTCCTCCAGCACGGTCTGCGGGGCGCCGGAGCGGGCGTCGACGAAGGTCTTGCCGATGCCGTCCAGCCGGATCCGGGTGGTGGGTGGGGCGCTCATACCGACACCACCTTGCGCCAGCGGCTCGCCCGCCGTTCCAGGCCCTGCAGGACGCCGTACTCCAGCACCGCCATGAC
Organism: Pseudonocardia sp. NPDC046786; assembly: GCF_040645415.1. Lineage (NCBI taxonomy): Bacteria > Bacillati > Actinomycetota > Actinomycetes > Pseudonocardiales > Pseudonocardiaceae > Pseudonocardia > Pseudonocardia sp. NPDC046786. The sequence continues at coordinate 157,794 of NZ_JBEYYF010000009.1, forward strand.
CACCGCGAACAGCAGCGTCCAGGCCAGCACGGCGCCGACGTTCTGCCCGGCGAAGGCGTTGTTGAGCTGGTAGCCGACGCCGGAGGACATGCCGAACACCTCGACCAGCACGATCACCTTCCAGCCCAGGGACAGGCCGAGGCGGGCCCCGGCGAACAGCGACGGCGCCAGCGCGGGCAGCCACAGCCTGCGCAGCCGGGTGCTCCGGGAGAACCGGTAGACGTGCGCCATCTCCAGCAGGTCCGGATCGACCGAGCGGACGCCCTGGTAGATCGTCAGCACCAGGGCGGGCGCCGAGGCGAGGGCGACCGCGATGACCGGGTTGGCGAGGCCGACACCGAACCAGATCACGCACAGCAGCGCCCACACGAGCCCGGGGATGGTCAGCCCGAGCAGCACCGCCGGCTCGAAGAACCGGCGGGCGAACTCGTTGCGCCCCATGGCGATCCCGACGGCGACGGCGACCAGGAAGGCGAGCGCGAAGCCGAGCGCGACGCGCAGCACGGTGATCCCGAGCTGCTCGGCGAACGAGCCGTCGACGACGATGCCGACGAGCTCGGTCACGACGTCGCCGACGGTCGGCACCAGCACCGAGTCGAGCAACACCGCCATCAGCTGCCAGGCCAGCGCGGCGAGGACCAGGAACAGCGCGGCGGGCCCGGCCGCGCGCAGCAGGCGGCGCGGCGGGGCCGGGACGGCGGGGCGCTCCGGCGGCGGGACGGTCCCGGTGGGCCGGCCGGCCGGTGCCGCCGCGGTCCGGCCGGCTGCGGTGTCGGTGCTGGTCACAGGGTCTCCAGGTCGATCCAGGGCAGCTGCTCCGGCACCGCCGTCACCAGCCCGACCTGCTGGGCGACCTCGACCTGGCGCTGCAGGTTCGCGAAGACCGCCGGGCCCCACTCGACCGGATAGACGTCGCGCATCCGCTCCGGCAGCAGCTCGATCGCCGCGCGCTCCTCGGCCGGGATCCCGTAGACCTCGTGCAGCTCGGCGAGGATCTCCGGACGCTCCCGGATCACCTCGTGCGCGCCGACCCGCAGATCGGCGACCGCCCGGACGGTGTCCGGGTTCTCGTCCAGGAACGAGCGCACCGTGCCCTGGCCGTTGAGGACGAGCGCGGCCGGGTCCTCCCCGGTGCCCCGCGACCACTCCTCCCCGACGGTGGCGATCTGCCGGGCGCCCCGGCCGACGAGGCGGGTCGCGTTCGGCTCGATGGTGACGATCGCGTCGACGTCGCCGCGGTCGAACAGCGCCAGCCCGGCCAGCACCGCACCCGGGAACAGCTCGTACTCGACGTTCAGGTCGGTGCCGTTGACGGCGGCCGCGAGCTGGGTGGAGCGGAACGCGTCGCTGTTGTTCGGCGGCGTCGCGACCCGCCTGCCACGCAGGTCGGCCGGGGTCCGGTACGGGCTGTTCTCGGGGACCAGCCAGCGGACGTGGTTGGTCAGGTTCGCCGAGAACAGCACGACGTCCGAGCCGGCCTCGCCGGCGACCACCGCACCGAGCGGACCGAAGCTCGCCGCGTCGAGCGCCCCGGAGAGCAGCTTGTTCTGCACGTCTCCCGGTCCGGTCCCGGCGATGTAGGTGAGGTCGAGGCCGTCGAGCAGGCCGTTCTGCTCGGCGATCGGGCGGATCACCGAGCTGGCCGTGCCGGCGCCGGAGTCCTCGACCCGGGCGGAGATCCGCCCGGCGGGGGCGGCGCCGCCACCGCAGGCGGACAGCAGCGGGGCGGCGGTGAGCCCGGCGGCGCCGAGCAGGACGGCGCGCAGCACGGTGCGCCGGTCGGTGGACAGGGTGTGTGCGGGCATGCGGGGGCTCCGGGTGGGGGCGGGTCCGCGCGGGGGCGCGGCGAGGCGGCCGGGCGCGCAGGTGCGGCCGGCCGGGCGGACGGTGTGCGGGGCGTCAGCGCCCCGGACAGGTCCCGCCGTTGATGTGGCACAGGTCGATGTGCCTGCGCCGGGTGAGCAGCCCGTTCACCGCAGTGCCCGCAGCGTCTCGTAGCCGGAGCGGCCGTCGGTGAGCCGCCAGGACCGCATCCAGGCGTAGGTCTCGGTGAACCGCTGCTCGGTGAAGGGAACGATGTGGGTGTAGCGGTGGTAGTCGCGGCGCAGGTCGGCCGGATCGAGCAGGCCGCCCGCCTCGGCGGCGACCAGCGGCGCCCAGCGGTCCCGGTCGGCGTTGATCAGGTCGACGGCCCGGTCGACGGCCGTCCGGTACGCCTCCTGCGCGGCCGCCGTCAGGTGCGGGGCGACGACCTGCGAGCCGCGGTAGGTGTAGGTGCCGAGCACGTGCGCGCCGTGCACCAGCGCGGCCGACAGGAACGGCTCCATCAGCATCGTGGCCCGGGTGCGCCCGGTGAGCAGCGCGTCCAGCCGGTCGACCGGCGGGCCGCCGTGCACCAGGGTGATCCGCTGCCGCGGGACGGTGCCCTCCAGCAGGTGCAGCGCGGTGTAGTGGGATCCGGTGAACTCGTTGATCGACACCGGCACGTCGGCCACGTCGTGCGGCTCGTTCAGCTCCGGATCCAGGCTGACCAGCGCCTGGGCGACGACGGCCGCCCGCAGGTGCCCGATCCGGCCGCCGCGGGCGTCGCGCTCCAGCCGGTCGATGCCGCCCCACTCGCAGACGTTGTAGACGTCGGCCCGGGCCGCGGAGAACTGCGACTCCTTGTGCCGGACGGCGGGATTGCGCCGGGTGTCGGCGGACCGGTCGGCGGGGGTCTCGAAGCGGACGTCGAGCCCGGCGCCGGCGAACAGCCCCTCGGCGACGGCGACCATCTCGGGGAGGTCGAACACGACGTGGTTCGGCGACACCACGATCTCGGATCCCGTCACGCTGGTCACCGTAAGGAGCCGCGACGACCCCCGTCAACAGGCGATTTGCGCGATGCGGGACACGTTCGCGCAGTGCGCAATGTACGGACACGTGTCCATTCCGCAGCGGACGGGGCCGGTTCAGAACTCCCCGAACGCCATCGACACCGGCAGGCCCTCCAGCGCGTCGGCGGCGGAGCGGACGAGCGCGCCGATCCCGTCCAGGGCGTCGTCGGGCAGCCTGCTCACCGGGCCCTGGATCTCGACGCCCATCCGCACCACGTCCCCGGCCGCGACGACCGGGGCGGCGACCGCGCGCAACGCGTCGTCGTGCGGGTCGTCGAGCACCGCGTAGCCGCGGAACTGGGTGGCCATCAGCTCCACCTCGGTCAGCCAGGACTCGGAGGCACCGGCGCGGGTCAGCACCTGCGCGACGTGGCCGAGCGGATCGGTGCCGAACGCGACGATCGCGCAGCCGATCGCCGAGTCCAGCAGCGGCACCCGCTCCCCCGGCCGCCCGGTGTAGCGCAGCGGCCGGGTGGAGGGCACCGAGAGCACCACCAGCACCTCGTCGCCGCGGCGCATGCCGATGCTGGCCGTCTCGCCGGTCCGGTCGGCCAGCTCCTTCAGCACGTCGGCGGCCTCCGGCACGCCGGAGGCGCCGAGCGACTTGCGGGCCAGCCGGAGCAGCAGCGGGCCGGGCAGGAACCGGTCCGACGCGGCGTCGCGGCACAGCAGGTTCCCCGAGACGAGGGTGTGCGCCAGCCGGTGCACGGTGGACACCGTCATCCCGGTGATCTTGGCGATCTCGGTGGTGGTGAGCCCCCCGTCGCTGTCCACGACGAGGCCCAGCACGGTCGCCGCGCGCGCCACCGACTGGATCTCCGAACCGCGGGCCGGGTTCGGGGCGCGCCCGGTCACCGGAGGGTCCTCAGCACCGATCTCGACACCGGCTCACCCTAGTCCGCGCGCGCCGGGCGGCCGTCGCACGCGGTCAGGCCGGCGCCCAGCCCAGTGCCGGGGCGACGGTGGACGCCAGGTCGGTGATCAGCCGCCGGTTCTGCGCCGGCCCGAACGCGGGCGGCAGGAACAGCACGATCTCGTCGGCGGCGCCGATCCCCGGGTCGGCGAGCAGCGCGGCCACCACCTCGTCGGGGGTGCCGTGGTGCACCGGGCTGATCCGCTGCCCGGCCGGCAGTGCCGCGGTGATCACCGGCTCCAGCGCGCCCTGCGGGCGCGAGGTGGCCATCCCCTGGGTGCGGCGTTCCTCGTCGTAGGCGGCGTAGCGGGCGCGCAGCTCGGCGGAGGTGCCGGGCAGGATCGACGCCGCCGCCGCGACCGGCGGCGGCTCGGTGCCCTGCTCGGCCCGCCAGGTGTCCCGGTAGGCCGCGATCAGCCGGGCCTGGTACTGCGGGAAGGTCTCACCCTCGGCGATGCCGTGCAGCACGGTCCCGGTGATCAGGCCCAGCCCGCGCCGGGCGGCCCGCACCGCCGAGTCGACGCTCGCCGCGCCGATCCGCAACCGGCCGCGCAGGCCGGGGCTGTGCGGGGTCACCCGGATCTCGGTGCCGACCGGGGCGCCCTGGCCGGGGCCGTCGACGACGTGCAGCGGCGCACCGGAGACCGCGGCGAGGAACCGGTCGAGCCGCCGGTTCGCCTCGGTCCGCGGGTCGGTGTCGACGGCGCCGAACACCGCGTCCCAGCTCGCGGTCGAGCCGGTCGCCAGCGCCAGCTCCAGCCGCCCGCCGACGAGCAGATCGGTGGTGCCCGCGGCCTCGGCGAGCAGCACCGGGTCCTGGTAGCGCATCGGGAGCACGGCCGAGCCGAGCCGGATCCGGGAGGTGTGCCGGCCGACCGCGGCGAAGAACGGCAGCGGCGAGGACAGGTAGTGGTCGAAGTGCCGCTGGTAGGCCCAGCCGGACCGGTAGCCGAGCTCCTCGGCGGCCTCGTAGAGCGCGATGCCGTCGGCCAGTCCGGCGGCCGGGCCCGCGTCGTCGGTCCAGGAGACCCGGGTGTTGAACCCGAGCGCGGTCAGCGGGCGGGCCCTGGTGACCGGCGGTGCCCCGGCGGTCACGCGGCGGCCCGCTCGGTGCCGGGGAGCGAGTCCAGCAGGGTGCGGGTGTAGTCGTCCTGCGGATCGTCGAACACCGCGCCGACCTCCCCCTGCTCGACGACCCGGCCGTGGCGCAGCACGGACACGGTGTGCGCGAGCTGGCGGATCAGCGACAGGTCGTGCGAGACGAACACGTAGGTCAGGCCGCGTTCGGCCTGCAGCCGCAGCAGCGTCTCGACGATCCCGGCCTGCACCGTCACGTCGAGGGCCGAGGTCGGCTCGTCGAACACGAGCACGTCCGGTTCGAGCACCAGCGCCCTGGCGATCGCGACCCGCTGCCGCTGCCCACCGGACAGCGCCGCGGGCCGTCGTCCGAGCAGGTCGTCGGAGAGCCCGACCGACGCGGTGGCGGCCCGCACCCGCTCGACCCGCTCGCGCCGGTCGCCCACCCGGAAGCGGTCCAGCGGCTCGCGCACCAGCCGTTCCACCTTCCACATCGGATCCAGCGAGGTGAACGGGTTCTGGTAGACCAGCTGCAGGTGCCTGCGCAGCTCGCGCAGCGCGGCGGGCGAGCGGGACTCCAGCTCCGCGCCGGCGACGGTGATCCGCCCGGTGTCCGGGCGTTCCAGCCCGAGCAGCAGCCGGATCGCGGTGGTCTTGCCGGAGCCGGACTCGCCGACCAGTGCGTGCGTGGTGCCCCGGCGGACCGCGAACGACACGTCGTCGACGGCGGCGACCCGGGACGCGCCGCTCCCGAACGCCTTCGCCACCTGCGACACCTCGATCTCCACCGGGGTCGCCGGATCGGCGAGCCGGGCGGCCCCGGCGTCGCGCAGCCCGCCCCAGCGGTCCGGGTTCAGCGACGGCACGTCGGCGTGCAGCCGCCGCGCGTAGACCGACGACGGCTGCCGGAACACCTCGCCGGTCGGTCCGGACTCCTGCACCGATCCGTCCTTGAGCACGACGAGGTCCTCGGCCCGGTCGGCCGCGATCGCCAGGTCGTGGGTGATCAGCAGCAGGCCGATGCCGAGGTTCTCGCGCAGCTCGGAGAGCAGGTCCAGGATGTGCCGGGCGATGGTGACGTCGAGCGCGGAGGTGGGCTCGTCGGCCACCAGCAGCGACGGCCCGGGCAGCACGGCGAGCCCGATCAGGACCCGCTGCAGCATGCCGCCGGACAGCTCGTGCGGGTAGGCGTCGAACACCCGGCGGGGGTCCGGGAGACCGACCCTGGAGAGCGTGTCGAGGACCAGCCCGCGGCGCCCGCCCGGCTCGGTGCCGTCGGCGGGCGCGGCCGCCTCCAGCCCCTGCGAGCCGATCGTCCGGACCGGGTTGAGGGCACTGCCCGGGTCCTGCGGGACGAAGCCCAGGGTGCGTCCGCGCAGCGACCGGAACCGCCGCTCGGGCAGTCCGAGCACCTCGGTGCCGTCGATCTCGATCCGGCCGGTCGCCCGGGCGGTGCCGGGCAGCAGCCGCAGCACCGACCGGGCGATCGTGGACTTGCCGGAGCCGGACTCGCCGATCAGCGCGAGCGAGCCGCCCGCGTGCAGGGTGAGGTCCACACCGGACACCGTCGGGCGGCCGGCGTAGGACACGGACAGGTCGGTGACCCGCAGCAGCGGGGCGGTCAGTCGGTCGTGCGGAGCCATCGGCTGATCCTGTTCACGGAGAGGACGGTGACGATCGTGACGAGCGCGGGCGCCCACACCAGCCAGGGCGCCATCGGGTGGTCCTTGCCGGAGGCGACGAGCAGCCCCCAGTCCGACGCGGGCGGCGGGTCGCCGTAGCCGAGGAAGGCCAGGCCGGCGATCACCAGGATCGACAGGCCGAAGTGCAGCACGGCGAGCTGCAGCACCGAGCGGGACGCGTTGGGCAGCACGTGCCGCAGCAGCACGTGCGTGCGCGACCCGCCGAGCAGCAGCGCCGCCTCCACGTAGACGGCGCTGCGGGTCTTGAGCACCTCCGAGCGCATCACCCTGGCGAACACGGCGACCGCCGAGATGCCGGTCGCGATGGCCGCGTTGATGGTCTGGAAGCCGAGCGCCGAGACCACGACGACGGCCAGCAGGAAGCTGGGGATCGCCAGCAGCACGTCGACGAACCGGGCGAGCAGCACGTCGACGAGCCCGCCGAGAAACCCGGCGATCAGCCCGATCAGGCCGCCGCTGAGCACCCCGATGGCGACCGCGACGAGCGCGCTGGTCACCGACGACGAGGTGCCGTGCACGACCCGGCTGAACAGGTCCCGGCCCAGGTGGTCGGTGCCGAACAGGTGCTCGGCGCTCGGCGGCAGGAACAGGTCGGCCGGGACCCCGTCGACCGGGTCCTGCGCGGTGAACAGCCCCGGCGCCACCGACCAGGCGACGACCAGGGCGATCACCAGGAACGACAGCACCACCCCGGCCGGGACCCGGCGGGCGGGGGCGCGGTCCGGGCCGCGGGGCGCGGTGGCCGAACCGGAGACGGTGGAGACGGTCATCGGGCGGCCACCCCTCGTTCGGGGCCGGCCTGCAGCGACACCCGCGGATCGAGCAGCGGGTACACCAGGTCGGCCACCAGGTTGACGACGACGAACACGACGGCCGCGAGCGCCACCACCGCCTGCAGCACCGGCAGGTCCTGCATCGCGACGGACCGCTCGACGAGCGAGCCGACGCCGGTCCGCCCGAACACCGCCTCGGTGATGACGGCCCCGCCGAGCAGCTCGCCGACGGTCAGCGCGAGCACCGTCACCACCGGCAGCGACGACGGCTTGAGCAGGTGCCGCAGCAGCAGCGCCGGCCTGCCGAGCCCGCGCGAGCGGGCCACCGCCGCGTACTCCTGGCGGGACTCGTGATCGAGGTTGGCGATCAGCACCTCGGCGATCTGCGCGGACACCGGGATGCCCAGGGTGAGCGCGGCGAAGAAGGTCGCCGTCGGCGAGTCGGCGTCGATCGCCCGGAACAGCCCCAGCTGGAACGAGAACAGCTGGATCAGCAGCAGCCCGATCAGGAAGTTCGGTACCGACAGGAACAGCGACGGGAACGCCCGCAGCGCCGGGCCGAACGGGCGCGGCAGGTACTGCGCGCCGAACGCGATCCCGAAGGCCAGCACCACGGCCACGACGAGCGCGGTGCCGGCCAGCGCGAGCGTCGACCCGAGCACCTCGGTCAGCATGTCCGCGACCGGCCGGTCGGACCGCAGGGACACCCCGAGGTCGCCGACTAGGAACCGGGACAGCGCCTCCCACAGCTGCACGTGCACCGGCTGGTCGAGGCCGTAGTAGGCGATGACCCGGGCGATCTCCTCCTCGCTGAACCCGTTCTCCGGGTTGCGCAGGGTGGCGGTCACCGGATCACCCGGCAGCACGCTGATCACCACGAAGGTGAACACGTAGGCCAGCAGCACCACCACGACGGCCTGCCCGGCCCGGCGCAGCGCGTAGCCGGTCCAGTCCCGGTTCACGGCGGCCTCAGTCCCCGATCCAGGCGGTGTAGTAGTTCGCGTAGGCGACGCCGTTGTAGGTCACGTCGTGCACCCGCGGGGACTGCAGGTAGATCCGCTGCACGATCTGCGTGATCGGCACGAAGTACGCCTGGTCGAGCACGTGTGCCTGCAGCTCGTCGAGCTGCACGTCGCGGGCGGCCGGGTCGCTGGCGCCGGCGATGCCGCTCGCCAGCTCGACCAGCTTCGGGTCGCTCTGCCCGACGCCGAACCAGTTCTCGCCGTTGTCCGCGTCGGTCAGGATGCCGCTGACCGTGCCGGCGTCGATGATGCTGCGGGTGACCTCGTAGAGCGGGACCGAGCCGATCTCGACCCGCTGGGTGTAGGTGACGACGTCGAACGACTGGATCTCGACGGTGAACCCGATGGCCCGCAGCTGCTGGGCGATCAGCTCGTCGACCGCGGTCGAGGTCGCCAGGTACGGGTTGGGGTGCAGGGTGACCGACAGCGGCGTCCCGTCCTTGGTCCGGGTGCCGTCGGCGCCGCGCACCCAGCCCGCTTCGTCGAGCAGCTGCTCGGCCCGGGCCCGGTCGAACGCGAACGACGCCGAATGGTCGGTCGCACCCGGCACGTTGCTCTGCAGGAACGACTCGGCGGGCAGCCAGTCCGGGGTGTAGACGGTGGCGATGACCTCCTCGCGGTCCAGGCCGTGCTGCAGCGCCTGCCGGACCCGCAGGTCGTCGAACGGCGCGGCGGCGGTGTTCACCGCGAAACCGTTGACGAACCCGAGATAGCGCGGCGTGGCGGTGGTGAACCCCTCGGCCTGGAAGCTCTCCAGCTCCTTCGGCGACGGGTTGTAGGCGACGTCGGCCTGCCCGGAGCGGACCGAGGAAGTGCGCACCGGCTGCTCGGAGACGACCTTGTAGGTGATGGTGTCGATCCGGGCCGCGCCCTGGTGCTCGGACACCTCGGGCGCCCAGTCGTAGTCGTCGCGCTTGCGGAGCACCACCGAGTCGTCGTCGCGCCAGGACTCCACGACGTACGGGCCGGATCCGATGCTGTTCGACAGGTCGGCCTGGTCGGCGGCCGGCCGGGCGAGCGTGGCCGGCGAGATCAGGATCGAGCCGTGGTAGCCCAGGGTCGGGACGAAGCCCAGGGTCGGCGACGAGAAGCGGACCCGCACCGTCGCCGGGTCGACCGCCTCGGCGCTGTCATAGGTCTTGGGGAACAGCCCGATCGGCCGGATCCCCTCGTCCGGACGGCCCCTGGCCCACAGGTCGAGATTGGCGACGACGGCGGCGGCGTCCACCGGGGTGCCGTCGGAGAAGGTGACGCCGGGCCGCAGGCGCAGGGTGAACTCGGTGGCGTCGTCGTTGCGCTCCCAGCTCTGCGCGACCCACGGCGACACGGCGCCGGTCTCGTCGACGTAGACGAGCTTGTCGGTGACGTGCCCCCAGACGTGGCCCTGGAAGCTGGAGATCGCCGAGTTGTTCGGGATCCAGGTGTCGCCGAGCGAGTCGATGAGGAAGGTCAGGTCGCCGCCGGACCGCGGCTCGCCGGAGCCGCCGGTCTGCGCGGCGCCGGGGCTGCACGCGGTGGCGAGGACGGTCGCGGCCAGCAGGCCGAGCGCGATCCGGAACAGCCGTCGCGCAGTGTGGGAGGTACTCATGGCGGGTCGTGCTCTCTTCTCGGTGGTCAGCGGGTGAGGATGCGGCGGCCGGCGTCGAGCAGCGCGGCGTCCGCCTGCGGGGGATGCACCCGGACACACAGGACGTCACGCAGATGCCGTTCGAACGGCTGGTGACGGGTGAGCGCAGGATTGCCCAGTGCGGCGACGGCGGTCTCCACCACCGCGACCACCGAGCGCGCGATCTGCACCTTCAGCACCGAGAGCTGCGGCAGGTGCGCGGTGTCGCCGGTCTCGATCCGCAGCAGCGTGCCGAACAGCAGCGTCTCGGCCTGCGCGACGAGCGCGTCGATCTCGCCGGCGACGGTGCGGATCCGCTCGGTCTCGGCGATCGGCCGGCCGAGCGCGGCCGGGACCCGTTCGCGGGCGTAGCGGACGAACGCGGCCCGGGCCGCCCGGGCGACGCCGACGTACAACGCGGGATGGCCGAAGCTCGCCGGCCCGGCGACGGCGGCCGGGTCCCGGTAGACGCCGTCGGCGCCGCGCGGGATCTCGACGAACGCGTCCGCGGGCAGCGCAACCTCGTCGTAGACGACGTCGTGCGTGTTCGACGCGCGCAGCCCCAGGTGGTCCCAGGTGTCGATCCAGGTGATCCCGGGCAGGTCCGCGGGCACGATCAGGTGCCCGACCCGGGGTGCCTCCGGGTCGCCGTCCGGCTCGTCGGCGGTCGCCCACACCACGTGGTAGGCCAGCGCGGTGCCGCCGGTCGCGTAGGCCTTGCGGCCGGACAGCGACCAGCCGCCCGCGGTGCGCCGGGCGACGGTCGCCGGGAGGCCGCCGCGGGCCGGGGCGCCCAGCTCCGGCTCGGCCCGGATCGCGTTCAGCAGGGTGGGCTCGCGGACCGAGCGGCGCAGCACCTCGGCGTAGCGGGCGGCCGGCCAGCTCCCGGCCGCGGCCTGGCCCTGGTGGGTGGCCAGGGTGTTCGCGGCGAGCAGCGCGACCGACGGGTCGCCCTCGCCGAGCGCGACCAGGATCCGGGCGGCGTCCCGGGCGGACACCCCCGGCCCGCCGAACCGCTCGGCGACGGTCGCGGTGAGCAGCCCGGCCCGGTGCACGGCGTCGATCCCGGCGGCCGGGATCTCCCCGCTGCGGTCGTAGCGCTGCGCGGTGCCGGCCAGCTCGGCGGTGACCGCGGCCAGCCCCTCCTCGGACAGGTCCGGGACCGGGAGTGCGGTGCTGCGCTCGTCCAGCGCGGTCACCGGACGCCGGCCAGCGCGTCGGCGTCAAAGCCGGGGGCGAGTGCGCCCGGGTGCTCGGCCTGCAGGGTGCCGCGGCGGCCGGTGGCGGCCCGGTGCGCGAGCTCCTGGCGGACCAGCGGCAGCACGTACCGGCCGTAGTCGGCGGCATCGGCGAGGGTGTCGTAGCCGCGGATCGAGACCAGGTCGGCGCCCACGTCGACGTAGTCGACGATCGCGGCCGCCACCGTCTCCGGGGTGCCGACCAGTGCGGTGGCCGCGCCGGCACCGTTGGTCACCGACGCGGTGCGGGTCCACAGTGCCCGGTCGTAGACCTCGGAGCGGGCGGCGAAGTCGAGTGCTCGCCGGGAGCCGACGTTCTCCGGGGTGTCCTTCAGGTACCGCTTGCCGAAGGTGCCCTGGCCGAACGTGGCGCCGATCTTCTCGGCGTAGTCGTAGGCCTTGCGCCAGGCCAGCTCGTCGGTGCGGTCGATGATCGGGCGGAAGGTCACCCAGATCCGCGGCCGCGGCCGGCCCGCGGCGTCGGCGATGTCGTGCACCCGCTGGATCTGGGCGCGGATCTCGCCGAGCGGCTCGCCCCAGAAGCTGAACACGTCGGCCTGCCTGCCGCCGATCTCGAACGCCTCGTCGGACTGGCCGCCGATGGAGATCGGGATGGTGTCGCCGTAGGGCCGGAAGCCGGGACCGAAGTCGTCGAACCGGTAGAAGTCGCCGTCGTGCGAGAACGGCTCGGGCTCGGCCCAGGCCCGGCGCAGCAGCTCGATGAACTCGCTCGTGCGGGCGTAGCGGCGCTGCTTGGGCAGGTAGTCGCCGTGCCGGGCCTGCTCGGCGTCGTTGCCGCCGGAGATCAGGTGGACGACGGCGCGGCCCTCGGTGAGCTGGTCGAGGGTGGCCAGCTGCTGGGCGACGACCAGCGGGTACGCCGTGTTCGGGCGGACCGCGACGATCGGCCGGAGCCGCTCGGTGAGCTGCCCGACCGCGGAGGCGACGACGAACGAATCCGCCCCCGACGAGCCGTAGGGCAGCAGCGTGTAGTCGTAGCCGGACTCCTCCAGGGTGCGCACGTAGCGGCGGAAGTAGTCCAGGTCGATGCCGCGGGTGGGCCGCGGGGCCAGCTCGGTGGACGGGTTGAGGTGCGAGAGCGAGATGAACTCGACGGTGCGGGCCGCGGTCGGCGGGACGGCGTCGGTGGGCACGGGTGTCTCCTGGTGGTCGGTGCCGGTGGTCGGACGGGGCCGGTCAGATCGCCTTGCCGGGATTGAGGACGCCGCGCGGGTCCAGCACCGCGCGCAGCTGCTGCTGCAGGTCGACGACGTCGTCGCCCAGCTCGTCGCGCAGCCAGCGGCGCTTGAGCAGGCCGACGCCGTGCTCGCCGGTGAGGGTCCCGCCGAGCCGCAGCGCGGTCGTGAACACCTCACCGGCGCAGGCCCAGACCTGCTCGTCGAGCTCCCGGCCGGGTTCGAGGACGAGGATCGGGTGCAGGTTGCCGTCGCCGGCGTGCGCCATCGTCGCGATCCGGATCCCGGTGCGGTCCGCGATCGCGGCGATCGCACCGACCGCCTCGGCGAGCCGGGACCGGGGTACCGCGACGTCCTCGACCAGCACCCGGCCGAGGCGTTCCAGCGCGGGCAGCCCGGCCCGGCGGGTGGCGAGCAGCTCCTCGGCCCCGGCCGGATCGGCCGCGACCTCCACCGAGCCGGGCCCGGCGAGCGGCTCGACCACCGCCCGGACGGCGTCGATCTCGGCGTCGGCGCCGAACCCGTCGGTCTGCACCAGCAGGAACGCGCCGCCGCGCGGCGCGGGCCCGCCCGCCTCGGCGATCGCGGTCAGGCAGGCGGTGTCGAGCAGCTCGGCGACCGAGGGCTGCAGCCGGGCCGCGGTGATCGCGGCGGCGGCCGCGGCGGCCGTACCGATCCCGTCGAACCAGGCGGCGAGGGTCGCGGTGGCGACCGGCGCCGGGCGCAGCCGCAGGGTCGCCCCGACGACCACCCCGAGGGTGCCCTCGGAGCCGACGAACAGGCCGGTCAGGTCGTACCCGGCGACGCCCTTCACGGTGCGCCGCCCGGTCGCGATCCGGCGGCCGTCGGCGAGCACCACGTCCAGGCCGAGCACCGAGTCGCGGGTGACGCCGTACTTGGCGCAGCGCAGGCCGCCGGCGTTGGTTGCGATGTTCCCGCCGATCGTGGAGATCGCCAGGCTGGCCGGGTCCGGGGCGTAGCGCAGGCCGTGCGCGGCGGCGGCCGCGTCCAGGTCGGCGGTGATCACACCGGCCTCGACGACGGCGTACTCGTCGGCCGGGGAGATCTCGACGATCCGGTCCAGCCCGCTCAGGTCGAGCACGATGCTGCCGGCCCCGGCGACGGCGCCGCCGGAGAGTCCGCTGCCCGCCCCGCGGACGACGACCGGGGTGCCGGTGGCGGTCGCGTGCGCCAGCACCGCGGCGACCTCGTCCACCGAACCGGCGACGACGACGGCGTCCGGATCGGAGCCGGGATCGAAGCCGGACCGGTCGAGCCGGGCGGCGGCGCGGGCGGCCGGATCGGTGGTCCAGCCGGGCAACATGGCGGGATCGGTCAGGGTGCTGGTCACGGCGGTCCTGCTTCCGTGGTCGGCCCGGCCGTGGGCACGGCAGGGCGGCGACCCGCGCGGGGCGGGTCGTCGGGGCGGCGCGTGGGCGGGCGCGCGGGACGCGGGGGTCCGACCCGGGGCGGCGCTGCGGCCGGGTCTCAGCAGGCCCGACAGCCCGTGGAGCCGACCGTGCCGTGGTCGATCACCCGCCGCCGGGTCAGTGCGGCGCCGATGACCCCGGCGGGCCGGGCCGCACCGATGACCCCGGCCGGCCGGGCGCACGACGACGCGCCGCGGCGCGGCGCTGCCACGGGGCTGCGCGGCACTGCCGCGGGCCCGAGCGGGGTCGTCGTGTCCACCCGACGAGTGAAGCCCGCGGGGGCGGCCGCGGTCCAGCGACGAATCCGCATCGGTACCGATCGCGGATCGCGATCGATGAGGTCGGGGCCGGTCACGGCGTCGCCCCGGTGGCGGCCGGGCGGGCCGGGTCGTTCGACCAGGCCGACCAGGAGCCGGGGTAGAGCGCCGCCGGGACGCCGATCGCCGCCAGCGCCGCCACCTGGTGCGCGGCGGTCACCCCGGAGCCGCAGTAGACGCCGACGTCGCGCCCGTCCACGCCGAGCGCGGCGAACCGTTCGCGCAGCTCGGGCAGCGGCCGGAACCGTCCGTCCGGGCCGAGATTGTCGCTGGTCGGCGCGCTGACCGCGCCCGGGACGTGCCCGGCCCGCGGATCGACCGGCTCGATCTCGCCCCGGTAGCGCTCACCGGCGCGGGCGTCGAGCAGCAGCCCGGAGGCCGCGAGCGCGGCGGCGCCGTCGGCGTCGAGCACCGGCAGTCCGCCGCCGGTGAGCACCACGTCGCCCGGCTCCGGATCCGGCACCTCGCCCTCCTGCACCGCGAAGCCGGCGTCCTGCCAGGCGGCCAGTCCGCCGTCGAGCAGCCGGACGTCGTGGTGCCCGCCCCAGCGCAGCAGCCACCAGGCGCGCCCCGCGGCGAGCCCGCCGGATGCGTCGTACACCACCACCGGACGGTCGGCGCGCACTCCCCACCGGCGGGCGGCGGCCTGCAGGTCGGCCGGTTCGGGCAGCGGATGCCTGCCGTCGGCCGGATCGCCGGTGTGCCGTGCCAGCTCGGTGTCGAGATCGACGTAGACCGCGCCGGGCAGGTGTCCGGCCCGGTGGTGCTCCCGGCCGTGCGGGTCGCCGAGCGCCCACCGGACGTCGAGCAGCACCGGCGGCCGCGGCCCGGCCAGCTCGGCGGCCAGTGCGACCGGAGCGACCAGCACCGCGGCGGCGGCCCGGGCGTCGTCCAGCGGTTCGGTGCGGGCGATCGGACCGGCACCGCCGCGCAACCGCTCCAGGAACAGCACCGCGGTCGCCGCGGCGGTGCGGTGGGTCTGGTCGTTGAGCGCGTCGTGCGCGCCGTCGGCGATGCTCACCAGCTCGGCGCCGGGCAGTGCGGCGTACCAGCCGCGGACGTCGTCGACCGGGCTGACCGCGTCCGCTGCGCCGTGCAGCCCGAGCACCGGGACGCCGATCGCGCCGGGCCGGGCCCGGTCCCGCCAGCCCGCCGGGACCGGCTCGGTCAGCGCGCCGCGGCGGACCGCGTCGTCGCCGTCGAGCCGGCCGCGGTGGGCCGGGCAGGAGGTGCGCAGGGCGAGCTCGTCGTCCCAGCCCACCGGACCGGTCGCGGCACCGGTACCGGGCAACCCGGCCAGCACGAGGCCGTCGATCCCGGCCGGTTCGGCCGCCGCCAGCCCGGCCGCCCACAGCGCGCCGGTGTCCGAGCCGACCAGCACCCGCGGCGGCGGCCCGGCCTCCCCCGGCTCGTCGGACGGGGTGCGGTCGAGCAGCGCGCGCACCTGGGAGCGGGTCCGCTCCTCGTCGACGGTCGGATCGGACACCGCCCACACCCGGTAGCCGTCGGCGGCGACCCGGCGGCCGAACCGCTCGTAGACCGCGGCGTGCTCACCGCGGCCCGGGACGACGACGACCGTGCCGCGCGGACGGATGCCCTCGGGCTCCGACCAGGACGCGACCACCGGGACCGCACCGACAGCAGTCATGACAGACCTCACCTCGTGCTCGGGTTCGACGGGGGTGCCCGGGCGACGGGGGCCGGGGCACGGCAGCAGGCCGCAGGGACCGGCAGGGCCCGGACCCGGGGCTCGCTAGTGGTGACGCGGACAGCGCGCGGAGCACACGGTGCCGTGGTCGATCACCCGGCGCCGGGTCAGCTCACCCGCGACGCCCCCGGTTCGGGTAGGGATCGCGCAACGGGCCACGGCATCAGGAAACCCCGCGCGGACCGGTCACGTCCAACGACGAATGTTCATCACAATTGATCACGAATCACAATCAGTGCTGCTAGCGTCCGCACGTGCCCGCCGTCCTCGACATCACCGCGCTCCGCAGCATCGTCGCCGTCGCCGACCAGGGCGGCTTCCACCGGGCCGCCGAGGCGCTGATGCTGTCGCAGTCCGCGGTCAGCCAGCACGTACGCAGGCTGGAGAAGGCGGTCGGTCGGCCGCTGGTCCGCAAGGACGGCCGGGCCAGCCGGTTCACCCCGGAGGGCGAGGCGCTGGTCGGCGAGGCCCGCCGCATCCTGGCCGCGCACGACGACGCGCTGCGCAGGCTCGGCGTCGGCGATCCGCGCGAGTCGCTGGTGCTGGGCTCCACCGAGCACGCCGCCGACGAACTGCTCCCCCGGGTGATGACCCGGCTCCAGGAGATCTTCCCCGGCATCGCGGTCCGGTTCCGGCTGGACCGGTCCAGCCGGCTCAACGACGCCGTCGACCGCGGCACCCTCGATCTCGCCATGTACATCGGGGACCCGGTGGACGCGCCGGCCGGGCTCAGCGTGCACGCCGGGGCGATCCCGCTGACCTGGTACGCGGCGCCGGGCTGGCGCCGCCCGGCCGACGCGCCGATCCCGCTGGTGGTGATCGACAGCCCGTGCACGATCCGGCGCCGCGCGCTGCGCACCCTGTCCGACAACGGTCTGCCCGCCACCGTCGTCGGCGAAGCCGCCTACCTGGCCGGGGTGCTCAACGCCGCCCGCGGCGGGCTGGGCGTCGCGCTCGTGGCCGGGCTCGGTGCGGCCCCGGAGGGTCTGGAGGCGTGCGGCGACCTGCCGCCGGTGCCGCCCGAGCGGCTGTACCTGCGGGTGCGCTCCGGATCGGACCCGCGGCTGCTGGAGTCGGCGGTCGGGGCGCTGTCCGAGGTGCTGGTCGACGACGGGACGCCCGCCGCGGGCTGATGCCCGCCGCGGGCGTCCGGGACCACCGGTCAGGCCGCGGCCTCCTTCACGGCCTGCCCGACCCGGGCCCGCAGCTCGGCGAACTCGGCGGAGCCGCGCAGCGCCTCGGCGTCCACCCCGGTCCGGGGCAGGTCGATCCGCAGGTCCAGCGCGACCCGGCCGGGCCGCGCGGTCAGCACCACGACCCGGGAGCCGAGGAACACCGCCTCGTCCGCGCTGTGCGTGACGAACAGGCTGGTCCGGCCGGTCTCGTGGCTGACCCGGCGCAGGTCGTCCTGCAACCGTTCCCGGGTCAGCGCGTCGAGCGCGCCGAACGGCTCGTCGAGCAGCAGCAGCGACCGGTCCGCGGCCAGCGCCCTGGCGATCGCGACCCGTTGCTGCTGGCCACCGGAGATCTCCCAGATCCGCCGGTCGGCGACACCGGTCAGGCCGACCCGTTCCAGCAGCCCGTCCCGGGCGACGGCCCGGTCGGCCGGGTCGGTCCCGGCGTAGCGCAGTGCGAGATCGACGTTGCCGCCGACGGTCCGCCACGGGAACAGCCGCGGCTGCTGGAACACCACACCCGCGCTCACCCCCGGCTCGGGTGCCTGCCCGGCGACCCTCAGCTCCCCGTCGGTGGGCTGCTCGAACCCGGCGACCAGCCGCAGCAGGGTGGACTTGCCGCAGCCGGACGCGCCGACCAGCACCAGGAACTCGCCCGGGTCCACGGTCAGGTCCAGCGGGCCGAGCGCCTGCACCCGTTCCCGGCGGCCGGGGTAGGAGTGCCCCACCCCGGTGGCCTCGATGGCCGGCGTCGCGCCGCCGGTGCCGGTCCCGGTGTCGGTGCCGGTGGTCTCAGCCTGCGGCGAGGACATCGGGCAGTCCCTTCGTGTAGACGGCGTCCTGGAAGGTCGCGAGGTCCGGTGCCGACGGGATCTGCTTCTGCTCGGCGAGGAACGCCGCGGCGCTCTGCAGGTTCTGCGCGACGTTGCCGGGCGCGCCGTCGGTGCCCAGCCAGTCGGCGGAGGTCAGCTCCTCCTGGCTGAGGAACACGCCCTGCTTCAGCTGGGCGGCGGCGTCCTCGGGGGTGGTGCCGATCTCGGCGGCGACCGCCTGCGCCGCGGCCTGCGGGTCGTCGCGCACCGTGTCCAGCGCCCTGGCCTGCACCTGCCGCCAGGCGTCGACGACCTCCGGGTTCTGATCGGCGAACTGCCGGGACACCACGCCCAGGTCCAGGGTCGGCTTGCCCTCGGCGGCCAGCTCCCGGCTGGTGATCAGCGTGGTGCCGGTCGCGCGGAGCTCGTCGAGGGTCGGCAGCCAGGTGTAGACGGCGTCGACGTCGCCGCGCTCCCACGCGGCCAGTGACGCCTGCGGCTGCAGGTCGATCAGGTCGACGTCGGCGGCGGTCAGCCCGGCGCCCTGCAGTGCGGCGAGCAGGCTGTAGTGCGAGGTGGAGGCGAACGCGGTGGCGATCCGCTTGCCGCGCAACCCGGTGACGTCGGTGACGCCGGTCTCGTTGCGGGCCACGAGTGCTTCGTTGTCACCGGCGACGTCCAGCACGAACGCCACCTGGTACGGGATGTTCAGCGGATCGGACAGCCCGCGGGCGACCGGGCTGGAGCCGATCGCGCCGAAGTCGATCTCCCCGGCGACGAACGCGGTGTTGATGTCGGCGCCGGAGTCGAACTTCGTCCACCGGATGTTGTAGTCGGGCAGCGCCTCCTCCAGCCAGCCGTTGTGCTTCACGACGAGATCGCCGGAGGGGAAGGTCTGGTAGGCCAGCCGGATGGTCGGCCGGTCGGCGTCCTGCCCGGCCGGGCCGATGGCGCAGCCAGCCAGCAGGGCCAGCCCGGTGAGCAGGGCGGCGACGACGCCGGTACGACGGAATCGGGTGATCATGCTTTTCCCCTCCACGGGACGGCGCGGCGCTCCACGGCGCGCAGCAGCGCGTCGATGACCAGGCCGGAGATGCCGATCGCGGCGATGCCCACGAGCACGACCGGCGTGTTGTTGTAGTTGCTGGCGTCCTTGACCATCCCGCCGATCCCGGGGATGCCGTTGAACAGCTCGGCCGCGACGACCGAGGAGTAGGCGATGCCGACGGCCAGCCGGATGCCGGTGAAGGTCTCCGGCAGCGCGGCCGGGACGATCACGTCCCGGACCACCTGGCCGCGGGTGGCGCCGAGCGCCCGGGCCGCCTCGATCAGGCCGACCGGTGCGGCGGCGACCGCGGCGGTGGTGGCGACGGCGGCCGGCGGGAACGCGGCCAGCGCCAGCAGGGTGATCTTCGGGGCCTCGTCGATCCCCAGCCAGATCACCAGCAGGAAGAAGTACGCCAGCGGCGGCAGCGCCCGCAGGAAGGTCAGCCACGGTTCCAGCACCCGCCGGACCCAGCCGATGGTGCCCATCAGCAGACCGACCAGCACACCGGCGGCGACACCGAGCACGACACCGCCGAGCACCCGGCGCAGGGTCATGTAGAGGTGCTCCCAGAGGAGGTACCCCTGGTAGCCGCGGACCCCGTCGGTGGTGGTCGAGACGTCCAGGAACGCCTGCCAGACCGTCGCCGGGTAGGGCACGAACGTCTCGTTCCAGATCCCGCTCGCGGCGGCGAGCTGCCACACGCCGAGGAAGACCAGCAACGACAGCAGCGGGAGGAACGCAGTACGCGGATCGAACCGGGGTGACCGGGTGCGGCCCCTCGGTGGTGCGGCACGGGCCGCGGGTGCGGCCGGTTCGGCGGGGGCGGACATGGCGGGGCCTCTCGGGACGGCGCGGCGGCGCACGGGACGGGACGGGACGGCGTGCCGGGCACGCCGGATTCGTGCGGCCGAGGGCTCGACGAGGAGGGCTCGGCGCCTCACGCGGGGTCGCGGCCTCGCGCCCGGGGGCCCGACCGTCGGGGTCGGGGGCCCGGGGCCCGGTCTCAGCGGGTGGGAGGCGGGATGGTCAGCGACAGGTGACCGTGCAGAGACGGCACAGATCCACCGTGATCCGCCGGGCCAGGCACGTGTGCTGCACGGCGCAATGAATACCGGACGGGCGGGTGTGCGGACAAGAGGCCGTTCGCTGTCGGCATCACCACGCCGCCACCCCGTAACGCGGGCCCGCGGGTTGCCGGCAGCTCAGTCGCGGGCGGTGAACCCGGCGGCGCGGGCCTTGTCGTCGGGCCCCCACAGCGTCGTCGCCAGCTCCCGGCGCACCAGCGGGATCACCTCGGCGGCGAAACGGCTCAGCACCTCGTGCTGGGTGGCGTAGGGCAGCACCGGGTTCACCGAGACCGACTGCACGTCGTGGCCGTAGGCGCGGTGGTAGTCCACGATCTTCTCGGCGACCCGCTCCGGCGTCCCGACCAGCGCCGGGCCGTGCGCCACGGCCTCCTCGACGGTCGCGAACGAGGTGACCTTGCCGGGCCGGTCGTCGCCGGCGTGCGCGGCCCGCATCTTCGCCGCGAACCCCTCGTAGACGGGCCGGTACTCGGCGATCGCCTCGGCGTCGGTGTCGGCGAGGAACAGCCCGCCCGATCCGGACCCGACGTAGCCGACGGCCGGATCGTGGCCGTGCTCGACGAGCTTCTCCCGGTACCGGTCGATCAGGATCTTGTAGTTCTCCCGGGGCTGCAGGGCGTTCGCGGAGAAGATCGGGTCGCCCCACCGGGCGGCCAGGTCGACGGCGTCGGTGGAGGTCGCCGAGCCGTGCCAGATCCGGAACGGGCCGTCGAACGGGCGCGGCCAGGTGGTCACCCCGGCCAGGTCGGCGTGGTGGGTCCCGGCCCAGTCGACGTCGGTCTCGCGCAGCAGCCGGCGCAGCAGCTCGTAGTTCTCGGTGAGGTACTCGTACTGCCGGGTGAGCTCCAGGCCGAACATCGGGAAGTGCCGGTCCTCGTTGCCCTTGCCGATCACGATCTCCAGCCGGCCACCGGAGAGCTGATCGACGGTGGCGTAGTCCTCCGCGACCCGGACCGGGTCGAGCAGCGAGATCACCGTGACGCCGGTGGAGAGCAGGATCCGCTCGGTCGCCTGGGCGATCGCGCCGAGCAGCACGGTCGGTGCCGAGGACACGAACTCGCCGGCGTGCCGCTCCCCCACCGCGTAGGAGTCGAACCCGAGCCGCTCGGCGAGCACCGCGGTCTCCACCACCCGGGTGAGCCGCTCGTGCACCGAGATGATCTCGCCCGTCACCGGGTGCGGGGTGTGCGGGACGATGTCGAGGACCTGGAACCTCACGGTGTCTCTCCCCTGTCGGCGGGACCGCCGTGCGACGGAACCCCTCAGCCGTCGGTGCCCGGGCGCCACGACGCCGGGCGGGCCCGCCGTCGGCAGGACGCGGATCCCGGGGACGGCGGGGCGGAACCGGGCCGTCGCGGCGGAGCGCCACGACGGGGCGGCCGACCTGCTACCGACGCTACCCCCTCGACGTGGGACGGGTCGTGTGGTGAGGATGGAGGAGTGACCGGAGAGCTGCGCCTGGTGGCGCGCCTGCACGTGGACCTGGGCCGTACCGGGTCCGCCTGCTGTCGCTGACCCAGCCCCGCTCTCCCGGCCGCCGCACCGTGCGGCCGTCGTCCCGGCCGTCCCGGAGGTCACGCCATGTCCCGGCGTCCCGTACCGCTGTCCGTCCTCGACCTGTCCCCGGTTCCGGCCGGTGCCGGGGTCGCCGACGCGCTGCGCAACACCCTCGACCTGGCCCGTGCCGCCGAACGGGCCGGTTACGCCCGGTTCTGGCTGGCCGAGCACCATCTCAACCCGGGCGTCGCCGGTGCCTCCCCGGCGGTGCTGATCGGTGCGGTCGCCGCCGCGACGTCCACCATCCGGGTGGGGGCGGGCGCCGTGCAGACCGGGCACCGCACCCCGCTGTCGGTGGTCGAGGACTTCGGCACCCTGGACGGCCTGCACCCCGGCCGGATCGACCTGGGGCTGGGCCGCTCCGGAGCCCGCCCGCCCGCGCAGCGCGGCCCCTCCGACCGGGAGCCGCGGGTGGTCGGCGGGGTGCTGATCCCGGCGCCCTTCTCGTTCGCCGGGCTCGCCGGGTCGCCCCGGTTCCGCGCCCAGGCCGAGCTGCTGGGCAGACCCGGGCCGGAGGTGCCCGACTACGGCGAGGTCGTCGACACCGTGCTCGGCCTGATCGGCGGCACCCACCACAGCTCGGAGGGGGTGCCGGTGAGCGCGGTGCCCGGCGAGGGCGCGGACCTGCAGCCGTGGGTGCTCGGTTCCAGCGGCGGGGACAGCGCCGTGGTGGCCGGCCGGAGGGGGCTGCGGTTCGCGGCGAACTACCACGTCAGCCCCGCGACCGTGCTGGACGCGGTGGAGACCTACCGGGCGTCGTTCCGCCCGTCGGAACACCTGGACCGGCCGCACGTGATGGTGTCCGCGGACGTCGTCGTCGGCACCGACGATGCGCACGCCGAACGGATCGCCGCGGGTTACGGCCCGTGGGTGCACAGCATCCGGACCGGCGCCGGGGCGATCCCCTACCCGGCGCCGGACGCCGCCGCCGGGCTGCCCGCCGATCCGGGCCTGGTCGCCGACCGGCTCGACACCCGGTTCGTCGGCGGACCGGCGACCGTCGCCGACCGGCTGGCCGCGCTGCAGGAGGTCACCGGCGCCGACGAGCTGCTGGTCACCACGATCACCCACCGGCATGCCGATCGGGTCGCCTCGCAGGAACTGCTGGCCGCGGAGTGGTCGGCCCGGCAGGACGCGCCGGCCGGCGCACGCGCCCGCTGACCGGAGCGTCCCGGCATCCGGTCCGCCCACCGCCCACCGCCCGGGACCGTGTCCGTACACCGGCCGCCCGATCCCGCCGGCCGGACGCCCGAGTTGTCCGGTGCACACATCCCGTGGTCACCTGCCGGAGTGACCGACAGCAGCCCCGCGACCGCGCCGGGGCGGCTGCTCACCCGCCGCCGGCACGTCGATCTGCTGCTGCTGGCCGGCTACACCTGTCGCTGAGGACACCCGCACCCGCGCATCCCTGCACCCGATCCGGGAGACACCTGTGTCCTCATCCACCCTCGACCGCGCCTCCGGGGAGCGGGCCGCGGCGCCGCCACCGGCTGCCGCCCGCCGTCGCGGCCCGGACCTGCGCCGCTGGATCTCACCCGTCGCGCTGGTGCTGCTCTGGCAGCTCGCGTCGTCCACCGGGCTGCTCGCCGAGGACGAGCTCGCCTCACCGCTGCGGGTGCTCACCGCCGCCGTCGACGTCACGCTCACCGGCGAGCTGCCCGAGGGGCTGGCGGTCTCGCTCGGCCGGGTCCTGGTCGGCGTCGCGCTCGGCCTGACCGTCGGCGTCGGGCTGGGCCTGCTCTCCGGGCTGTCCCGGTGGGGCGGGCTGCTGGTCGATCCGCCGGTGCAGATGCTGCGCACGCTGCCGCACCTGGCGCTGGTGCCGCTGTTCATCCTGTGGTTCGGGGTCGGCGAGCTGCCCAAGGTGCTGCTGGTCGCGCTCGGCGTGCTCTTCCCGATGTACCTGAACGTGCACGCCGGGGTCCGCGGCGTCGACCCGAAGCTGATCGAGGCCGCGTCGGTCTCCGGGTTCACCCCGGCCGAGCGGCTGCGGCACGTGGTGCTGCCCGGCGCGATGCCCTCCACCCTCACCGGTCTGCGGCTGGCGCTCGGCGTGGCCTGGCTGTCGATCGTGGTCGCCGAGACCACCGCCGCCGACGCCGGGCTCGGCTACATGATCATGAACGCGCGGGAGTTCCTGCGTACCGACGTGATCGTCGTCGGGCTCGCGGTGTATGCGCTGCTCGGGCTGTCCACCGACGCGCTGGTGCGCAGGCTGGAGCGGACCGTGCTCGCCTGGCGCCCCGCCGGACCGGCCGGGGCCGACCGGTGAGCGCCCGCGTCCGCGGCCTGACCCGCGAGTTCGCCGGCCGCCGCGTCCTCGACGGGCTCGATCTCACCATCGATGACGGCGAGTTCGTCGCCCTGCTCGGCCGCTCCGGTTCCGGCAAGTCCACCCTGCTGCGGCTGCTCGCCGGGCTCGACGACACCTCCGACGCCGGCGTGTCCGGTGCCGTCGACGTGCCCGGCTCGGTGGCCGTCGCCTTCCAGGAGCCGCGATTGCTGCCGTGGCGCTCGGTCCGCGACAACGTCGCGCTCGGCCTGCACCGCGATCTCGGCACCGAGACCCCGGGCACGGTCGCCGACCGGGCGCTCGACGAGGTCGGCCTCACCCCGCGCGCCGGCGCCTGGCCGCTGACCCTGTCCGGCGGCGAGGCGCAGCGCGCGTCGCTGGCCAGGGCTCTGGTCCGCGAGCCGGAGCTGCTGCTGCTCGACGAGCCGTTCGGCGCGCTCGACGCGCTGACCCGGATCACCATGCACACCCTGGTCCTGGACCTGTGGCGCCGGCACCGGCCCGGCGTGCTGCTGGTGACCCACGACGTCGACGAGGCGCTGCTGCTCGCCGACCGGGTGCTGGTGCTCGCCGACGGCCGGATCGGCGCCGAGCACCTGCCCGGCGACCGGCCCCGCGACCCGGAACGGCTGGTCGCGCTGCGCCGCACCGTGCTCGACGAGCTGGGGGTGGCCGAGGATGCGACGTGAGCCGCGGGTACTCGCCGCGCTCCTGCTGGCCGCGCTGCTCGCACTGGCCGGCTGCTCGAACGTCCCCCTGGAACGCCCGCCGGTGCAGCCCCCGGTGGACGACGCCGCGCTGGCGGGGGTCACCCTCGTCGTCGGTGACCAGCGGGGCGGTTCGCAGTCGCTGCTGCGCGCGGCCGGGCTGCTCGACGACCTGCCCTACCGGGTGCAGTGGCGCACCTTCACCTCCGGGCCGCCGCTGATCGAGGCCGCCCGGGCCGGCGCGATCGACCTCGGCGGCACCGGCAACACGCCGGTGATCTTCGCCGCGGCCGCGAAGGCACGGGTGCAGATCGTGTCGGCGAACCGGGGCAACGTCGAGAGCGACGCGATCCTGGTCCGGGACGACTCGCCGCTGCGGTCGGCCGCGGAGCTGCGCGGCAAGCGGGTCGCCGTCGCCAAGGGCAGCTCCGCGCACGGGCAGCTGCTGTACACGCTGCGCGCGGCCGGGCTGGCCCTGGACGACGTCGATCTCACCTTCCTGGCCCCGGCCGACGCGTTCGCGGCGTTCCAGCAGGGCGACGTCGACGCCTGGGCGGTGTGGGACCCCTACACCACCCAGGCCGAGCTGGACGGCGCCCGGATCATCGCCGACGGCGAGGGCACCGCGAACGGCTACGGCTTCCAGGTGGCGTCGAACGCCGCGCTCGCCGAGCCCGCGCGCAGCGCCGCCGTCGCCGACCTGCTCGCCCGGATCGCCGCCGCGCAGGCCTACTCCGACACCCACCGCGAGCAGCGGGCCCAGATGTGGAGCGAGGAGACGAAGCTGCCGATCGAGGTGACCCGGCGGGCCGTCGGACGCGGGCCCGACCAGCCGATCCCGCTGGACGACGACGTCGTCGCCTCCCAGCAGGCGCTCGCCGACGCGTTCTCCGACGCCGGCGTCATCCCCGGCCGGGCCGACTTCGCCGCGTTCGTCGACCGGCGGTTCGAGCGGAGCACACTGGACGCCGCCCGGGACGGCATCCCCGGCACCCCGACCGACACCCGAGGAGGCGCACGATGACCGTCGTCCCGCACTGGTTCCTGCCGACCGCAGGCGACGGCCGCACCATCGTCGCCCGCCGGCACGCCGACCGCGGCGAGGCCGGCAGCACACCGCGCGACCCGGACATCGACTACCTCGCCCAGGTGGCCCGCGCCGCGCAGGCGCAGGGCTTCGACGGGGTGCTCACCCCGACCGGGACGTACTGCGAGGACGCCTGGCTGACCACCGCCGCGCTGCTCCGCGACACCAGCACGCTGCGCTACCTGGTGGCGTTCCGGCCCGGGGTGCTGTCGCCGACGCTGGCCGCCCAGATGGCGTCGACCTACCAGCGGATCTCCGGCGGGCGGCTGCTGCTCAACATCGTGACCGGTGGCGACGCCGTCGAGCAGCTGCGGTTCGGTGACCGGGCCGCGCACGACGAGCGCTACGCCCGCACCGACGAGTTCCTCACCGTGCTGCGCGCCGCCTGGGGCGCCGAGCCGGCCGACTTCACCGGCGAGCACTACCGGGTCGAGGGCGCGACCACCTTCGTGCCGCCCGATCCGCTGCCACAGATCTACTTCGGCGGATCGTCGGACGCCGCGCTGCCGGTGGCCGCCCGGCACGCCGACGTCTATCTGACCTGGGGCGAGCCGCCCGAGGCGGTCGCCGAGAAGATCGGCCGGGTGCGCAAGCTCGCCGACGACCTGGGCCGCAGCCCGCGGTTCGGGATCCGGTTGCACGTGATCACCCGGGACACCGCCGACGAGGCGTGGGCGCAGGCACGGGCGCTGCTCGACGCGCTCGACCCGGACGAGATCGACCGTGCCCAGGCGACCCTGCGGTCCAGCCAGTCGGTCGGCCAGCAGCGGATGCTGGCGCTGCACGGCGGATCCCGGGAGGGCCTGACGATCGCGCCGAACCTGTGGGCCGGCGTCGGCCTGGTCCGCGGCGGCGCCGGCACCGCACTCGTCGGCAGCCACACCGAGGTCGCCGACCGGATCGCCGAGTACCACGACCTCGGGATCGAGGAGTTCGTGCTGTCCGGCTACCCGCACCTGGAGGAGGCCTACCGGGTCGGCGAGGGCCTGCTGCCGGAGCTGCGCCGGCGCGGCCTGCTCGACCGCGCAGTCCGGTCGTGACCGGCGGGCCGCAGCTCGACGACTCCTACGCCCGTGCGGTGCCGGAGCTGTCGCTGCCGTGGACGGCGGTGCGCGCCCCGGCGCCCCGGCTGCTGCTGCTCAACGACGCGCTCGCCACCGGGCTGGGCCTCGATCCGGCCACGCTGCGCGCCCCGGACGGGGTGGCGCTGCTGGTCGGCAACGGGCCGCCCGGCGGTGTGCGGCCGGTCGCCCAGGTCTACGCCGGTCACCAGTGGGGCGTGTGGAAGCCGCGGCTGGGCGACGGCCGGGCGCTGCTGCTCGGCGAGCTCGTCGATCCCGGTGGTCAGCGCCACGACCTGCACCTCAAGGGGACCGGCCCGACGCCGTTCGCCCGCGGCTACGACGGCATGGCGGCGATCGGGCCGATGGTGCGCGAGTACCTGATGGGCGAGGCCATGCACGCCCTGGGGGTCCCGACGACCCGGGCGCTGGCGGTCACCGCGACCGGGGCGCAGGTGCAGCGCGACACACCACTGCCGGGCGCGGTGCTGTGCCGGGTTGCCGCCAGCCACCTGCGCATCGGGACCGTCCAGTACGCGGCCGCGACCGGCGACCGGGACCTGCTGCGCGCGCTCGCCGATCACGCGATCGCCCGCCACCATCCGGCCGCGGCCGACGCCGCCCAGCCCTACCTGGAGCTGTTCCGGGGCGTGGTCGACGCGCAGGCGTCCCTGGTGGCGCGCTGGATGCTGATCGGCTTCGTGCACGGCGTGCTGAGCACCGACAACACGACGCTGTCCGGCGAGACCATCGACTACGGCCCGTGCGCCTTCATGGACGCCGTCGATCCGGCCACCGTCTTCAGCTCGCTGGACACCACCGGCCGCTACGCCTACGGCGCGCAGCCGGACATCGTGGGCTGGAACCTGGCACGGCTCGGCGAGAGCCTGGCCCCGCTGATCGGCGACGACGCGGCCGTGCACGATGTGCTCGCCGGCTACCCCGCGGCCCACCGGCGGTACTGGACGGCCGGGATGGCCGCGAAGCTCGGGCTCGCCCGGGAGGACGAGCAGCTGGGCACCGACCTGATGGAGCTGCTGCACGCGCAGCGGATCGACTTCACGTCGTTCTTCCGGGCGCTGTCCGCGGGCACCGCGCGCGACCTGTTCCTCGACCGGGCCGCGTTCGACGCGTGGGCCGCGCGCCGGGATGCGCTGCTCCCGGCCGACCGGGCCGCGGTCGCGCGGGCGATGGACCGGGTGAACCCGGTGTACGTCCCGCGCAACCATCTGGTGGACGCCGCGCTGGACGCCGCCGGGCAGGGTGACCTCGGGCCGGTGCACGAGCTGCTCGCGCTGTTCGCGGCGCCGTACGACGAACGCCCCGGCCGCGCGGAGTTCGCCCGCCCCGCCCCCGGCGGCACCGCCCCGCACGTCACCTACTGCGGGACCTGACCGGCCCGACCGGCCCCGACCTGCCGGCGCCGCACCCCGGCCTCAACGGCGCACCACCTGGAGCAGGTGCGAGACAGCGGCAGGGGTGCGCGGAGGCGTCAGCGGTGCGAGACCGCGGCAGCGGTGCGGCGCCGGGGGTGCGGGCCGGGCGACGGGGTGCGGCAGCGCACACGGCCGGATCGGCGCCGGAGGTCAGCGCCGGACGTCAGCGTCGGGGGGCAGCGCCGGAGGCCGGCGCCCCGGGGTCAGCGCAGCCAGTCGGCCAGGTCCCAGCCGGTGCGCCCGGCGACCCGCGGCACGTCGTCGGCGAACCGGGGCAGCGCCTCGGCCCGCTCCGCCGGGGTCGGTCCGGCGGTGCGTCCGTGCACGTCGGGCCGGACGTTGTGCCGGGGCACCCCGGCCACGACCCCGGTCGCCACGCCGAGGAACCGGCACACCCGGTCGATCGTCTCCCCCGGCGCGTCGCGCAGGTCCCGGTAGCGGATCAGCAGCACCTGTTCCGGCGCGAACAGCGTGTCCAGGTGCGCGAGCTGCTCGCCGTAGCGGCCCTGCGCGGTGTAGTGCCAGAAGTGCGCCCAGCCCTGCTCGATCCGCCGGGGCTCGGCGCGCAGCGCCGCACCGAAGTCGGCCTCCGGCTCCAGACCGGCACCGCGCAGGTGCGCCCAGTTCGAGTGCGCGCGCTCGACCGGGTCGCGCAGCACCGCGATCAGCTTCGCCGCCGGGACGAGCTCGCGGATCCGGCGCTGGGCCGCGGTGTCGTAGAGGTAGAACACGGTGGACTCGCCGCGGCGCGCGCCGGGCGGGGCCGCCTCGAACAGCTTCTCGTAGTCGGCGCGCCGCCACACGTGCTCGGCCCAGGTCTCGACGTCTCCGGGGCCGCCGCCGGAGATCGGCGGCGGCCCGTCGGTGAGGAAGAACTTGGGTTCCTTCGGCTCGGTCAGGAACAGGTCGGGATGCCGGTTCAGCGCGCGGTGCAGCGCGGACGTCCCGCACTTGGGCGCGCCGATCAGCAGGAAGTCGGGCGGTCCCGGCACCGATCAGGCCGTCCCGTCCGGCCCGGCGGCCGGTACCGGCTGCTGCGCGGGCACCGGCGGGCGGAGCAGCTCGGTCCGCAGCTCGTGCGCCCCGTCGGCCCGGGTGGCCTCGTAGAACAACCGGTACCCGCCGTCCGGCCGGCCGACCGCGCTCAGGTAGCGCAGCCCGCCCGGCCCGTGCGGTGACCGTGCCACCGGCTCGCCGCCCTGCGGGGTGAACCCGTCGGCGGCGTCCGCGGTGCCGTAGGCGAGCCCGGTCCGCTCCTCCCAGTTCTCCCCGGCGCTGGCCCGGCCGTCGTAGGTGGCGGACCAGCGGCCGTCCACCCGGAAGACCGCCGACACCCGGACCCCGCGGGCGTCCCACCGGCCCGCCCGCCCGGCCAGGGCGGTGCCCCGGTGGGTCCAGTCCAGGCCGTCCGGCGAGGTGTAGTGCTCGGTGGTCATCCGGTCCTCCTGCCCGGCGACGTCGAGCGGGTGCACCGACGCCCACAGGTGCCAGGTCCCGCCGTCGACGACGATCACCGGGTCCTTCACGGCGTGCGTCGCGTCGCCCGGCAGCACGGTGCGGCGCGGCGCGACGGGCAGCTCCTCAGGGGTGGCGGCCTCCAGGACGTCCACCCACCAGTGCTTCGATCCTGTTGTGGCGCACGAGATGTAGAGCCGCCACCGACCTTCCGGCGTCCGGACGAGCGCGGGCCGCTCCAGCGACTCCGCGCCGAACCGGTCCTTGGTCACCTCCCCGACCGGGTGCACGGTGGTCCCGTCCGCGGAGCGGGCGAGCACCACCGACAGCCCGCGGCCCGCCGCCAGCGGGGCCCGCATCCGGTAGGCCAGCAGGTAGCTCCCGTCGGCGTCGAGGACCGCGCTCGGCGCACCGGCCCAGTGGCCGGCCCCCGATCCCGGTGGTGCGACGGCGACGGTCGCGTCGTCCCAGCGCGGCAGCGGCAGCAGTGGGGACAGCGGCATCAGGGGTTCTCCTCGTCCCGGGCAGGCACGCCGGCCAGCCCGCGTCCGGTCAGGTGGTCCACCAGCAGCGTCACCGAGTCGGCGACGGACTGCCGGTGTGCGGGGAGCACGAGGTCCGGCGAGCGCGGTTCCTCGTACGGGTCGTCGACGCCGGTGAGCCCGCTGATCTCGCCGGCCCGCTGCCGGGCGTAGAGGCCCTTCACGTCCCGCGACGACGCGACGTCCACCGGTGTGCTGACGTGCACCTCCAGGTAGCCGGTGCCGTTCTCCTCGTGCGCGCGCCGGACGTCGGCGCGGACGTCGGCGAACGGTGCGATCGCCGACACCAGCACCAGCACGCCGTTGCGGGCGAGCAGCTCGGACACCCAGCCGATCCGGCGGATGTTGACGGCGCGGTCGTCGCGGCTGTACCCGCGGGCGGCGGCCAGGTGCGGGCGGACGGCGTCGCCGTCGAGCACCTCGACCTTCAGCCCGCGACGGCGCAATACCGGCTCGCAGGCGTGCGCGATGGTCGACTTGCCGGCGCTGGGCAGCCCGGTCAGCCAGACGGTCGCCCCTGGCGCAGAGGTGGCCGCTCCCGGCGCGGAGGTGACCGCCCCGGGTGTGGTCGTGACGGTGGCGGGGCCGGTGGTGGTCCGGTCGGCGTGGGGCATCGGCGTTCTCCGGTGCACGGGGCGGCGGACCGGCCCGTGGTCCGCCCGGGACGGGCACGGACCGCGGACCGCGACCGGGGCCGGGAGCGGGCCGCCTGCCCGGTGGGGCCGGCGGGTGGCGCGGCGGGCCGGGACGGGGCGGGATGGCCGGCGCACCCGGGAGGCCCGGGTGGACACCGGCCCGGACACCACCTCGGTGGCGCGTCCGGAGGGTGGACCACTGTCGTCAGCGACAGATCGCGGACCGGGTACGCCCCAGGTCCAGGTACAGCCGCGCCACCAGGCGCAGGTCGTCGCTCACCCCCCGATCGTGGCCGGTCGGACGGGCGCGGCGCAACCACCCGGCCGTCCGGCGGGCGGTCGCGGTGAGCTTCGTCGCGGCGCCCGCGGGCGGCGGGTTCGTCCGATGTATCCTCGGCGGCCGTGCCGACCGCCCCGCCGTCGGGGCAGCTCCCGCACCGGGGGCGACCACGACGGCGGCCCGGTCCCTCGGGGGCCGTTCCCGGAGCACCCGCTCCCGCCGACGTCCCCGATCCGTACCGGCCGCGCCGGTGCACGGCCGCGACCCGGCCACCCGGCACCCCGCCCGACGCACCGCCGCGCCGTCCCCCGCCGGCGTCACCCGCCTGCGGCACGGCGCCGAAAGGAACCCACGATGCGCCTGCTGCGCGTCCTGTCACTGCTGGTCCCGGCCGCCGTACTGGCCGTGGGCTGCGCGGCCCCCGGCTCCGCCCCGTCCGGGGACGCCGCCGACGGCGAGTCCCGGACCGTCCGGATCGGCGTCTCCGACGGCGCCGAGCCGTACTGGAACGTCTTCACCGAGAAGGCGGCCGCCGAGGGCATCACCGTCGAGCTGGTGAACTTCACCGACTACAACCAGCCCAACCCGGCGCTGTCCCAGGGCCAGCTGGACCTCAACCAGTTCCAGCACCTGCAGTACCTGGCGAACTACAACGTGCAGAACGACGACACGCTCACGCCGATCGGCGCGACCGCCGTCTACCCGCTGCCGCTGTACTCGACCCGGCACACCGATCTCGCGCAGATCCCGGACGGCGGCCAGATCGTCATCCCGAACGACGCCGTCAACCAGGCCAGGGCGCTGAACGTGCTGCAGTCCGCCGGACTGCTCACGCTCACCGACGGCGGCACCACCACCTCCACCCCGGCCGACATCGACCAGACCGCCTCCCGGGTGACGGTCAGCCCGGTGGACGCCGCCCAGACCGCGGCGAATCTGCCCAGCGCGGACGGCGCGATCGTGAACAACAACTACGCGACGGCGGCGAACCTGACCGAGGAGCAGGTGCTCTACCAGGAGGACCCGGACTCGGACGCGGCGAAGCCCTACATCAACCTGTTCGTCGCCCGGGCCGACCAGGCCGCCGATCCCGACTTCGCGACCCTGGTCCGGATCTACCACGACCAGGAGGTGCTCGACGCGGCCCGCCAGGACCTCGGCGAGGGCGGCGTGTTCCGGGACAACACCCCCGAGGACCTGCAGCAGACCCTCGCGGACATCGAGCAGCAGCTGCGGGCGGGCTGATGAGCACCCCGGTGATCTCGTTCGCCGGCGCGACCCGCACCTTCCCGGCCCGCCGCGGCCCCGGGGTCACCGCCGTCGACGACGTCGATCTCGACATCGCCGAGGGCGGGATCACCGGGGTGATCGGCTGGTCCGGTGCGGGCAAGTCGACGCTGGTCCGCATGATCAACGCCCTCGAGCTGCCGACCGCCGGCACCGTGACGGTGCGCGGGCGGGTCACCTCGGAGCTGTCCGAGAAGGGCCTGCGCACGCTGCGCGGCGAGGTCGGGATGATCTTCCAGCAGTTCGCGCTGCTGAACTCCCGCACGGTCGCGGGCAACGTCGGCTACCCGCTGAAGGTGGCCGGCTGGTCGCGCGAGGCGCGCCGGGCCCGGGTCACCGAGCTGCTCGAGTTCGTCGGGCTCGCCGAGCTGGCCGGGCGCTACCCGGCCCGGCTGTCCGGCGGCCAGAAGCAGCGCGTCGGCATCGCCCGTGCGCTCGCCACCTCGCCCGGGATCCTGCTCGCCGACGAGGCGACCAGCGCGCTCGACCCGGAGACCACCCGTGAGGTGCTCGCCCTGCTGCGGCGGGTCAACCGGGAACTCGGCACCACCGTCGTGGTGATCACCCACGAGATGGAGGTGGTCGCCGCGATCTGCGACCGGGTCGTCGTGATGGAGGCCGGGAAGGTCGTCGAGCACGGCCCGGTCTACGACGTGTTCTCCGCGCCGTCGCACCCGGCGACCGCCCGGTTCGTGCACGGCGTGCTGCAGGACGTGCCGTCCGCCGAGACGGTCGGTCGGCTGCGCAGCCGCTTCCCCGGCCGGCTGGTCACGGTCGCCGTGGGCGGGCGCGACGGCGGCGAGCGGGCCCAGGAGGTCCTGGCCCGGGTCACCGCCGAGCAGGACGTGCGCAGCACGGTCGTGCACGGCGGGATCCGGGAGCTCGCCGAGCGCCCGATCGGCAGCCTCACCCTGGAGCTGACCGGCGCCGACGCCGCCGTGCAGGCCGTCGTCGACGAGCTGGCCCGGCACACCCGGGTCACGGAGGTGACCGGATGAGCCCCGCCGCGACCGACTGGGCGACGCTGCAGCCGGTGCTGTGGCTGTCCGTGCTGCAGACCATCTACATGGTGTTCTGGACGATGCTGATCGCGGGCGCGCTCGGCCTGCTGCTCGGCGTCGCCCTGCACACCACCCGGGCCGGCGGGCTCTACGCCGACCGGGGCGTGTTCACCGTGCTGAACGTGCTGGTGAACCTCGTGCGGCCGATCCCGTTCATCATCTTCATCACCGCCGTCGGCCCGCTCACCCTGTTCGTCATGGGAACCACCATCGGCACCCGCTCGGTGCTCTTCCCGATGATCGCGATGGCGACGTTCTTCATCGGCCGGATCGTCGAGCAGAACCTGGTGTCGGTGGACCCGGCCGTCGTCGAGGCGGCCCGGGCGATGGGCGCGAGCCGGTTCCGGATCGTCTGGAGCGTGCTGATCCCCGAGGCCCTCGCGCCGCTGGTGCTGGGCTACACGTTCACCTTCATCGCGGTCGTCGACATGTCGGCGATGGCCGGCTACGTCGGCGGCGGCGGGCTGGGCGACTTCGCGATCTCCTACGGCTACCAGCAGTTCAACTGGCCGGTGACGCTGTTGACCGTCGCGATCATCGTCGTCATCGTGCAGGTGGCACAGCTGCTCGGGAACACGATCGCCCGCAGGGTGTTGCACCGGTAGGAGCATGTCGGGAGGACACTTATGCCGCGCAAGCAGATCCACCTCGCCGCGCACTTCCCGGGCGTCAACAACACCACGGTGTGGAGCGACCCGGCGTCCGGCAGCCACATCGAGTTCGAGTCGTTCGCGCACTTCGCGCGGACCGCGGAGCGGGCGAAGTTCGACTTCCTGTTCCTCGCCGAGGGGCTGCGGCTGCGCGAGCACCGCGGCGAGATCTACGACCTCGACGTGATGGGCCGCCCGGACACCTTCACCGTGCTGCACGCGCTGGCCGCCGTCACCGACCGGCTCGGGCTCGCCGGGACGATCAACTCGACGTTCACCGAGCCGTACGACGTGGCCCGCCAGTTCGCCACGCTCGACCACCTCTCCGGCGGCCGGGCCGCCTGGAACGTCGTCACCTCGTGGGACGCGTTCACCGGCGAGAACTTCCGGCGCGGCGGGTTCCTCCCGAAGGAGCAGCGCTACGCGCGGGCCAAGGAGCAGCTCGCCGCCACCGCCGCGATCTGGGACTCGCGCAGCGGCCCCGACGACCGGTCCACGTTCTCCTACACCTCCGGCCAGTTCGACGTGCACGGCCGGTTCGCGCTGCCGCGCAGCCCGCAGGGCCGCCCGGTGATCCTGCAGGCCGGAGACTCCGAGGAGGGCCGCGAGTTCGCCGCGGCGTCGGCCGACGCGATCTTCTCCCGGCACTCCGAGCCGGCCGCCGGCCGGGCCTTCCTGGCCGACGTGAAGGGCAGGCTGGCCCGCTACGGCCGCGGATGGGACGACCTCAAGATCATGCCCGCGGCGACGTTCGTGCTGGGCGACAGCGACGCCGAGGCCGCCGAGCGGGCGGAGGTGATCCGGCACCAGCAGGTGAGCCCGCAGACCGCGATCGTGTTCGCCGAGCAGCTGTGGAACACCGACCTGTCCGGCCGGGACCCGGACGGCCCGCTGCCCGAGTTCGACCCGGTGGAGGGCGAGCTGGTGTCGAAGGGCCGGGCCAGCGTGCGGCAGTACCGCGACCCGAACGCGGTCGCCGACGAGTGGCGGGCGATCGCCGCGGAGAAGAACCTGTCGCTGCGCGAGACCGTCATCGAGGTCGCCGGGCGGCACACCTTCGTCGGCAGCCCGCAGACCGTCGCGGCCGCGATCGACGACGCCGTGCAGACCGACGCCGCCGACGGCTACGTGCTCGTCCCGCACGTCACCCCGGCCGGGCTCGACGAGTTCGCCGACCGGGTGGTGCCGCTGCTGCAGGAGCGCGGCTCGTTCCGCACCGAGTACACCGGCACCACCCTGCGCGAGCACCTCGGCCTGCCGGTCGTCGCGACGACGACCGACCCGACCGAGGCGGCGACGGCGGCACCGGGCGCCGGGCGGTAGGGCAGGCTCAGGAGCGGCGGTCGTCGCCGTCGTGGCGCTGCTCGCCGCCCTCGCCGGTACTACCCTCCCGCTTCGCGCGGGCGGCGATCATCGCCATCGCGAACGGGATGCCCAGCAGCAGGCCGAACGACAGGATCCCGGCGAGCCAGTCGGTCGGCACCAGGACCAGCACGATCACCGCGATCGCGACGGCCTGGAGCACCCGGTCCAGGGAGAACCGGTCGTCGCGGGCCAGCGACGACATCTCCGACTCCAGGTCCGGGTCGGAGCGGCGCAGCTCGCCCTCCAGGTCGGCCAGCGACCGCTCCTCGTCGCGGTTCAGCGGCGACGCGAAGGGGCGCGGTTCGGGATCCGGCGCCGCACCGGTGGGTTCCGACGGCGGCGGTGGCGGCAGGGGTGGCGGTGTGGCAGGCATTGTTCCTCCTCGGTGCCGAGCTGCCGGCGATCCGAGCGTTCCGGTGGACCCCGCTCATCCTAGCGAAACGGACATAGCTCCGCCCGGTCGTACGCCGACTCAACACCGGCCCGCACCCGCGCGATGTGGCCGGCGGTGCTGCTGCTCGCCGCGGTGCTCACGGTGAACGTGCTGCAGATCTTCGAGGACTCCCTGGAGCAGGTCACCGCGCTCGCCCTGTTCATCCCGCTGCTGGTCGGGACCGGCGGCAACGCCGGCGCCCAGGCCGCGTCGGCGGCGGTGCGGGCGATCGCCGT
Source organism: Pseudonocardia sp. NPDC046786 (assembly GCF_040645415.1). NCBI lineage: Bacteria > Bacillati > Actinomycetota > Actinomycetes > Pseudonocardiales > Pseudonocardiaceae > Pseudonocardia > Pseudonocardia sp. NPDC046786. The sequence goes on from NZ_JBEYYF010000009.1 coordinate 193,858, forward strand.
CGTCTGGCGGGAACTGCGGGTCGGCACCCTGCTCGGCGGGCTCGGGCTGGTCGTCGCCTCGGTGCTGGTGGGCGTGCAGATCGCCACCGTGGTCGCGGTGACCCTGGTGGCGATCTGCGGCTGGGCGGCCACGGTCGGGGCGACCATGCCGTTGCTCGCCCGCAGGCTCGGGATCGACCCGGCCGTGGTGTCCGCGCCGATGGTCACGACCCTGGTCGACACGACCGGCCTGCTGATCTACTTCTCGGTCGCCCGGCTGCTGCTCGGGGTCTGAGCGAGCTCCTCGGCGGACCCGGCGGCCGCAGTGTCCGGGCCGGTCCCGTCCGGGCCGTCACCGTCACCGTCGCGTGTGCCGGGGCCGGCGTCCGGTCCGCCGGGCGTCCCGGCACCGGCGGCGGCCCGCCGCCGGGACACCACCAGGCTGGCGACCGCGGCGACCGCGATCGTGCCCGAGATGAACAGCAGCGACAGCCAGATCGGGACCTCGGGCACCGGCACCGGCTGCCCGCCGTTGATGAACGGCACGTTGTTCTCGTGCAGCGCGTGCAGGGTGAGCTTCACGCCGATGAAGGCCAGGATGACCGACAGGCCGTGCGCGAGGAAGATCAGGCGCTCCAGCAGGCCGCCGATCAGGAAGTACAGCTGGCGCAGGCCGAGCAGCGCGAACGCGTTCGCGGTGAAGACCAGGTACGGCTCCTGGGTCAGGCCGAAGATCGCCGGGATCGAGTCGAACGCGAACAGCAGGTCGGTGAGGCCGATCGCCACGATGACCAGCGCCATCGGGGTCAGCAGCCGCTTGCCGTCGATCTTCGTGGTGAGCTTCGCGCCGTCGTACTCGCTGGAGGTCGGCAGCACCCGGCGGACCATCCGGATCAGCCTGCTGTCGGCCGCGTCGCCGTGGTCGCCCTCGTCCTTCGAGAGCGCCTCCTTGATCTGCGAGTAGGCCAGCCAGAACAGGATGATCGCGAAGATGTAGAACACGGCGGCGAACCGCTCGATGATCACCGCGCCGACCGCGATGAAGCCGCCGCGCATGACGATCGCTATCGCGATGCCGATCAGCAGCACCTTCTGCTGGTGGATCCGCGGCACCGAGAACGCCGTCATGATCAGCAGGAAGACGAACAGGTTGTCGACCGACAGCGCCTTCTCGGTCATCCAGCCGGCCATGTACTCGCCGCCGTACTGCCAGCCGGAGAAGACACCGACACCGACACCGAACAGCAGCGCGATCGCCACGTAGCCGGCCGACCAGATGGCGGACTCACGCAACGTGGGTTCGTGCGGGGTGCGGACGTGCCCGACGAAGTCGAACACCAGCATGCCGACCACGAGCGCACACGTGGCGAGCCATACCCAGAGGGGGACGTTCACTGCAAGGACCTCCAGCGCAGGTTGGGGCGCTGAAGGTCTCCTCCGCCCGCTGATCGCGGACCGGCGCCACCGGGATCCAGCTCGTCCTGGTTCCGTGATGACGGCGACGCCGTGTTCGGGAGTACTCCCCTTCTCCGGCGGACGGTAGGGCACACCGTCCGGTTCCCGACAGTCGGGGCCGTCGCGACCTTGGTCACTCCTGCCCGATTCGCGGGGCGGCTGGCAGGACCGGACGGCCCAGGTGCCACCCCTCCGGGTGGCGCACCGGAACGGCTCAGCCGGTCGCGAGCCGGACCGTGACCGCTTCCCGGTCGGTCGTCCGCAGCGAGCGCGGGACGGCGGGCGCGACCGGGGTCGCGGGCCGGCGTCGGGCCGGCCGGTCCACCGGGGCGAGCACCGGCCGGACCGGGCGCTCGGGCAGGACGGCGGGGGCGCCCTCGGGCAGCGACCGGACCGCGGGCGGTGCGCCCCGGAACGGCGTCGGCACCGGTGACGGCCGGGTGTACCGGGGGGTGGCCGGGGTGACCCGCCCGCTGCGTCCCGGGACGTCCCGCCGGCTGCGCTCCGCGACCCTCCGCCCGGCCGTGGCGGCGGCCGTGGCGACCGTGCCGGCGGCCGACGTGCCCGTAGCGGCTGCTGTGCGTGCACCGGTGACTGTGCGTGCGCCGGCTGCTGTGCGTGCGCCGGTGGTTGCGGCTGCCGCGCCGGCGGCGGTGACTGCCGGACCGCCCGGCTGCCTGCCGCCCGCCGGGAGGACCCGGGCTGCCAGCCGCAGCGCCGTCCGCCGGGGCTCCCGGCAGCCGGCCAGCATCCGGCGGGCCCGGCCGGGCACCGACCGCGCCCGGCCGCGGCCGGCATCGGCGAGCGAGCGCCGGACAACCGTCCGCGGATCGGGCGACTCCGGCCCCACCGCCACCGCGGTGACCGGCACGCCGGCCGACCGCAGCACCGCGAGATCGGGCAGCGGGCCGCCCCGGCCGCCGTTCCCACCGTCGACGAGCAGGATCCCGGGGCGCCGCCGACCGGCCGCCGTCGCGGGCACGGGCGCGGGCCCGGTCATCGCCGTGACGGCCGCGCGGACCAGCCGCAGCACGACCTCCGGGTACGGGTCCGGCCCGGTGACCGGGCCGCCGGGCGCGCACCGGGCGGCCTGCACCAGCAGGCGCACCGGCAGGTCCGGGTCGGCGATCCGGCGCTCGACGGCGGCCAGACCGGCGGGTCCGGTCAGGTCGGTCAGGTCGGCCGCCAGGATCTCGACGATGGCGCCGGTCGCCCGGCCGATCCGCTCGGCGGTGACCGCCAGCCGGTCGGGTTCCCGGGCGACCAGCACCACCGAGTACCCGCGCTCGGCGAGCTCGCGGGCGTAGGTCTCGCCGAGGCCGCGGCTTCCCCCGGTGATCAGTGCTGTCGGCATGCCCGAGACGGTAGAGCGAAGCCGCTGTGGGGCCACTGAGAATGATCACCGGGAACGATCGCTGAGACGATCACCCTGACGATCGCTGACCGGGCGGTGACCGGGCGGGTGACCAGGATCATCACCGGCTCCTCCCGATCGCGTGCGCAGCACCTCCGGCACCCGGCGGGCGGGCGCCGCGGACCGCCCGGCGTTGCGACGGCGGCCCCGTTCCGGATACGGTCACAGACCGGTCGCATCGCAAGCCGCTTCTCATCGCGGACATAGTGCGGCGACCGTCAACGGCGATCCGTTCAACCACGCAGCGGACCCCGCACCAGCCATCGGCGAACGCGAGGGACCCAGATGCGCACTGCAATGAGACCGACCACAGGCCCAGACGCCGGCACCGGCAGCACGGCCCGCGAGGGCCGTACCGGCTACGACCACCTGATCCCCCATCTCGAGCAGCTCGCCGGCGCGGACGAGGGTTCGACCACCCGGAGCGACCTGCGCGACCACGTGATCCGCGAGCTCCGCCCGCTGGTCCGCAACCTGTCCCGGCGGTTCGCGCCGGGCGGGCGCGGTATCGAGGACGTCGAGCAGGCCGGGATGCTCGGCCTGGTCAAGGCGGTCGACCGGTACGACCCGGCGTCCGCGACCGGCGGCCCGCTGGGGTTCTTCGTACCCAGTATCCGCGGCGAGATGAAGCGCTACCTGCGTGACCACTCGTGGTCGGTGCGGGTGCCGCGGGACCTGAAGGAGCTCGCCGTCACGGTGCAGCGCACCGCCGACACCCTGGGCCAGGAGCTGGGCCGGGCACCGCGCCCGTCCGAGCTGGCCCGGGAGCTGAATGTCGGGGTGGACCAGATCGTCGACGCGCTGGGCGCGCTCGACTCGCACCGGGCCCGCTCGCTGGACGCCCCCACCGGGGACGGCGCGGAGTCCGGCGACGGCGTCCCGCTCGGCGAGCAGATGGGCGGCGATGACCCGGACCTGCACCTGGCCGCGCACCGCGGGGAGATGAACGCGCTGATCCGCGGGCTACCCGAGCGGGAGCGGACGATCCTGATGATGCGGTTCTACGGCGACCGCACCCAGTCCTCGATCGCCGCCGAGATGGGCATCTCGCAGATGCACGTGTCCCGGCTGCTGAGCCGGACCCTGGCCCGGCTGCGCGAGGGGCTGGCCGAGCAGGACTGACCGGGCCGGGTCCCGCCGGGTCCGGTCCGGTCCGGTCCCGATCGTCCCGGCCCGGTTCAGCCCGGCCGGGATGGCGAACGGCCGCGGCGACGTCACCACCGAGCGCCCGGCGCCCGGCGAGGCCCGGAGCGCGGAGGGCATGGACTTCGGCGACGCCGGGGCCCGCGCGACCGGGTCGAGTACGGCCGGTGCGCGGTCTGCGACGCCACGATCGACGACGAGCGCCTCGAGATCCGCCCGGACACCGATCGGTGCCGGGCGCACCCGGAGGACGAGCGCAGCCTGCCCGGCCCGGTCGAGGGCTGATCGACGGACGGGCGACGGGCCCGGCACCCACACGGGGGTCCGGGCCCCACGGGGATCCGGGCCCGTCGGCGCGCGCGGGATCAGGCGGTGGCGCCGGCCGGGTGCACCGGGTGGCGCCCCTCCTCGAACTCCTCGATCAGCTTCGCGCAGAACGCGTCGAGATCGTCCGGGTTGCGGCTGGTGACCAGGCCCTCGTCGCAGACCACCTGCTCGTCGACGACGGTGGCGCCGGCGTTGCGCAGGTCGGTCCGGATGCTCGGGTACGAGGTGAGCGTCCGGCCGCGGACGACGTCGGCCTCGATCAGCGTCCACGGGCCGTGGCAGATCGCGCCGACCGGCTTGCCGGCGACGAAGAACGCCTGCACGAACGCGACCGCGGCCGGGTCGGCGCGCAGGTTGTCCGGGTTGACCGTGCCGCCGGGCAGCACCAGCGCGTCGTAGTGGTCGGCGGACACGTCCGCGACGGCCCGGTCGACGTCGACCTTCTCGGCCGGGTTGATGTCGGCGTTCATGGACTGGATCGGGTCCGTAGACAGCGACACGACGTCCACCCGGGCCCCGGCCCGGCGCAGCTCGTCGCGGGGCTGCACGAGCTCGACCAGCTCCACGCCGTCGGTGGCCAGGATCGCGACCGTCCGGCCGTCGAGTTCGTTCGTCACGGTGTTCTCCTCCTCGGTCGGTGGGTGTGCCCTCCCCGGCTTCCCGCTGCGCGTCCGCCCAACCCACCCCCGCGGGTACGATCGGGGCCGGCCGCGACGCAACGCGGGTGGCCCCCGTCCCAGGAGCACCGGTGCCAGACGAGCGAGCGATCCGACCCCCCGCGCGACGGGTGTCGCGATGAGCCGGGCCGGAGAGGCCCGCGCCTACCGGTCGCCCGCGGTCGGCCGGGCCTTCGCCGTGCTGTCCGAGCTGTCGACCGAGCCGTCCGGCCTCACGCTCAGCGAGCTCGCCGGTCGGACCGGGCTCCCGGCGAGCTCGCTGCTGACCATCCTCGGCAGCCTGCGCGAGGCCGAGGCGGTCCGGCTGAGCAGCCGCAAGCGCTACTCGCTCGGCGTCGGGATGCTGCGGCTGGGCCAGGCCTACTCCGACGGGAACGAGCTCGTCGAGTCGTTCCGGGGCGAGGGCCTGCGGATCGCCCGCCAGTTCGACGAGACCGTCCACCTCGGCGTGCTGACCGGCACCGACGTCGTCTACATCGCCCGGTTCAGCAGTTCCCGGCCGCCGCCCTCGGTCACCGCGCTCGGGCGCCGGGTCGCCGCACACGCCTCCGCCGTCGGCAAGGCGGTGCTGGCGTGGCGGCCGGACGTCGCCGCCCTGTACCCACCCGGCGGCGGGCTCCAGGTCTTCACGTCCACCACCCGGCGAACGGTGTCCGAGCTGGTCGGCGACCTCGACGAGGTCCGCCGGCTCGGCTACAGCGAGAGCGACGCGGAGTGCATCGAGGCGCTGCAGTGCGTCAGCGCCGCGATCTTCGACCACACCGGCGCCGTCGTCGGGGCCATCGGGATCTCGGTCCCGGCCCCCCGGATGTCGGCGGCGCTGCGGCACGGTCTGCGTCGTTCGGTCGTCTGCTCGGCCGCCGTGCTGTCCCGGACGCTGGGCGCGACCCGGCTCCCCGACTGCTACGAGGCGGTGACCGCCTGACGCCGGGCCCCGACGTCGTCGAGGTCGGTCCCGCGGGTCTCCCTGGTCGAGGCCACGCCGACGATCGTCATGATCCCCATCAGCATCCCGAACAGCGCGAGCGGCCAGACCGACCCGGACCAGGCGACCAGCACCGAGAACAGGGCCGGTCCGAACCCGGACAGCAGCACCGCGTTGAACTGGTAGGCCACCGAGATGCCGGTGTAGCGGACCCGGGTCGGGAACAGCTCGGTGAACAGCGCGGGCAGCGGCCCGTAGAGCAGCGTGTGCACCGCACCCAGGTAGAAGGCGATACCGAGCACGATCGCCCAGGTCCGGCCGGTCCCGACGAGCAGCAGGATCGGCCAGATCGACACCACCAGGAGCGCGGCGCCCGCACCCAGCACCCACCGGCGCCCGAAGCGGTCCGACGCCAGCCCGGCCACCGGCATGAGCAGGATGTTGAGCGACGACCCGACGATCACCGCGAGCAGCCCGGTGCCGGCCGGAACCCCGAGGGTCCCGGCCACGTAGGCGATGATGAACACGGTGAACAGGTAGTAGGTGCCGGAGTGGCCGAATCCCACGGCCACCGCGATCGCCAGCGCGCGCCGGTGCGAGCGGACGACCTCGACGATCGGGGCCCGCTCCGGCGCGGTTGCGCCGGCGTCGCGGGCCCGCAGGAACGCCTGGCTCTCGGTCGCCCGCAGCCGGATGTAGAGGCCGACAGCGGCCAGCGGGATGCTCAGCAGGAACGGCAGCCGCCAGCCCCAGGTCATGAACTCGTCGCCCGAGATCAGCTGCGAGCCGGCGACCGCGAGCGTGCCCAGCAGCAGCCCGCTGGACACTCCGATCTGTGGCCAGGACGCGGCGAAGCCCCGCCGGTCCGATCGGGCGCTCTCGGCCGCGACGATGGCGGCGCCGCCCCACTCGCCGCCGACGGCGAAGCCCTGCAGCAGCCGCAGCAGGCACAGCAGGACCGGCGCCATCAGGCCGATCGCGCCGTAGTCCGGGAGCAGCCCGATCGCCGCGGTGGCCGCCGTCATGACCGTGAAGGTGGCGAGCAGGGTCGCCTTGCGGCCGATCCGGTCGCCGTAGTGCCCGGCCACCCAGGCTCCGATCGGGCGTGCCACGAAGCCGACACCGAACGAGGCGAACGCCGCGATCTGCGATGCGGCCGGATTGTCGCTGGGGAAGAACAGCGGTGCGAACACCAGCGCCGCCGAGGTTGCGTAGATCGTGTACTCGTACCACTCGACGACGGCGCCGACGACGCTCGAGAGCAGGGTGTGTCTGCGCCCCGACCGACCGGGTGCGTGAGCTGTGCTGGTCACGGTTGCTCCTGGGTGATCCGGATGGTGGTGGCTGCTCAGCCGAACGGGGACGGCGTGAGGGTGTAGGTGGTCTCCAAGTACTCGCCGATGCCCTCAGCGCCGCCCTCGCGGCCGAGCCCGGACTGCTTGACCCCACCGAACGGTGCGGCCGCGTTCGACACCGCGCCCACATTGAGTCCGAGCATCCCGGTCTCGATCAGTTCCATCATTCGGGCACCACGCTGCGCGTCCCGGGTGAAGACGTAGCCGACCAGGCCGAAGTCGGTGGCGTTCGCCAGTGCGACGGCCTCGTCCTCGGTGTCGAACCGCTGGACGCCGACGATCGGCGCGAAGATCTCCTCGGCCGACACCGCCATCTCCGCGGTCACCCCGTCGAGCAGGGTGGGTTCGAAGTAGTGGCCCGGACCGGCCGGCGCCCGCCCGCCGGTCCGGACCACCGCACCGCGGGACACCGCGTCGCCGACCAGCCGCGCCGACCCCTCGACGGCGCGGGCGCTGACCAGCGGCCCGATCTCGACACCGTCCTCGGTGCCCCGGCCGACCGTCAGCGCGGCGACCCGGTCGGTGAGCCGGGCGACGAACTCGTCCGCGACGGAGCGGTGCACCAGGAACCGGTTGGCCGCCGTGCACGCCTGCCCGACGTTGCGGAACTTCGCGAGCACGGCGCCGTCGACCGCGCGATCGAGGTCCGCGTCCTCGAACACGACGAACGGGGCGTTCCCGCCCAGCTCCATCGAGGTCCGCAGGACGTTCCCGGCCGCCTTGCGGAGCAGCGAGACCCCGACCCGGGTCGATCCGGTGAAGCTGAGCTTGCGCAACCTGCGGTCGGAGAGCAGGGCGTCGGAGAGCGGCTCCGGCCGGGTCGTCGTGACCACGTTGACCACACCGGGCGGCAGACCCGCGTCGGTGAGCAGGCCGATCAGGGCGAGGGTCGTCAGCGGGGTCAGCTCCGCGGGCTTGACGACCGCGGTGCAGCCCGCGGCGACCGCGGGCGCGACCTTGCGGGTGGCCATCGCCAGCGGGAAGTTCCACGGGGTCACCAGGTAGCAGGGGCCGACCGGGCGCTGGGAGACCGTCATCAGACCACGGCCCTCCGGTGCGGAGCCGTAGCGGCCGGAGATGCGCACCGCCTCCTCGGCGAACCAGCGCAGGAACTCGCCGCCGTAGGCCACCTCGGCCCGCGACTCGGCGATCGGCTTGCCCATCTCGAGCGTCATCAGCAGGGCGAAGTCCTCCGCCCGGTCCTCGAGGAGCTGCCAGGTCCGGCGCAGCACCTCGCCGCGTTCCCGCGGCGGCGTGCGCGCCCACGACCGCTGCGCCGCCGCCGCCGCGTCGAGCGCCCGCAGCCCGTCCTGCGCGGACGCGTCGGCGACCCGGGCGAGGAGCTCGCCGGTCGCGGGGTCGTGCACGTCGAAGGTCCCGTCCGCGCCGTCCACCCACTTCCCGTCGATGTACAGCCCGGTCGGGAGGGCCTCCAGCAGGGTCGTCTCACGGGCGTTCACGGGGTCTGCTCTCCTTCGGGGTCGAACATGATGATCTGGCGGACGGCGCGCCCGGCGGCGAGCTCGTCCATCGCCTCGTTGATCCGGTCCAGGCTCGTCCGGGACGAGATCAGCTCGCCGACCGGCAGTCGGCCGTCGCGCCACATCCGGACGAACCGGGGGACGTCCCGCGCGGGGACGGCCGATCCGAGGTAGCTGCCCTGGATGATCCGTGCCTCGGTGGTCAGCCCGAGCGGGGCGATCGTCGAGCGGGCCGACGGGGCGGGCAGGCCGACCGTGGTGGTCGAGCCGCCCGCGGCGGTGATCCGGACCGCCGTCTCGAAGGCCCGTGGGTGCCCGGCCGCCTCGATGACGGCCGACGCCCGCACCCCGCTCTCCAGCGCCTGCTCGGGCGTGTACACCTCCTTCGCGCCCAGCTCGCGGGCCCGGTCGAGCTTGGCCGGGAGCGCGTCGATCCCGATCACCGTGCACCCGAGCGAGAGGGCGGTGAGCAGAGCGGCCATGCCGACCCCGCCGAGCCCGACGACGGCGACGACGTCACCCGGGTTCGGGCGCGCGGCGTTCAGCACGGCGCCGCCGCCGGTGAGCACGGCGCAACCGAGGACGGCCGCGACGTCCGGCGGGACGTCCGGATCGACCGGCACCACCGAACGACGGTCCACCACGGCGTGCGTCGCGAAGGCGGACACCCCGAGGTGGTGGTGCACCTCGGCGCCGTCCCGGTGCAGCCGGCGACCGCCGAGCAACCGGCCCTCGGTGTTCGCCGCGCTGCCCGGGGCACACGGGAGCCTGCCGTCGGTGGCGCACTGCGCGCAGTCGCCGCAGCGCGGCAGGAAGGTCATGACGACGCGTTCGCCGATGCCGACGTCGCCGACCTCGGCACCGCGCTCGACCACCCGGCCGGCGGCCTCGTGCCCGAGCAGCATCGGCAGCGGCCGCTCCCGGGCGCCGTTGACGACCGAGAGATCGGAGTGACAGATCCCCGCCGCCTCGATCCGCACCAGCAGCTCGGTCGGTCCGGGGGGTTCGAGGGTCAGCCCGGTGACGGCGATGGGCCGGGACCGCGCGTACGGCCCCTCCCGGCCGTGACTCGTCAGGACAGCGCCTCGGATCATCATCGTTCCTGTTCCCTTCGCCGGGCCGCGCCGCTCGGGTCGCCGAGGGCGCGTCGGGCGCCAGTACAGGTCGCGGCGCTGTGCGGTAACAAGGCGGAATTCAGCATGCTGAAAAGGCCGCGCCGGGTCACATCCCCTTCCCGGACGACCGTGGCGCGGGCTACTCTCCAGCTGAGTAGCTCACCGATACCCAGGAGTCGGGGATGGACACGTTGCAGACCGTCGCGGGCCCGGCCTGCTCGGTGGCGCGCACGATGGCGTTGCTGTCCGACCCGTGGGCGGTGCTGATCGTGCGGGACCTGGGGCGTGGCATCCACCGGTTCGACGACCTGGCCCGCGGCCTCGGCATCGCCCGCACCGTCCTCAGCCGGCGACTGTCCACACTGGTCGGCTCGGGGATCGTCGAGCGGTCGGAGTACCGCGAGCCCGGTTCGCGGACCCGCCCGGAGTACCACCTGACCCGGCGCGGCCGGGATCTCGGCGTCGTGCTCGCCGCGATGATGGACTTCGGCGACCGACACCTGGCCGGCCCGGAGGGGCCGCCGGTGGTGCGCAGGCACGCCGGCTGCGGCGCCCCGGTGCGGCTGGTCGGCGTCTGCGCCGACGGCCACCGGCTCGGCGCGGGCGATCGCGTGCTGCTCGAACCCGGCCCCGGCGCCACGCCGGGCTCCCCCGCACCCGACCTGGAGGAACCATGACCGCCGACACCTCAGCCGGCCCTGTCACCGACGCCGCAGCCGGCGCCACCCGGCGGCGCGAGCACGAGTGGTCCGACCCGGCGGCGCTGGCCGCCGCCGCCACCGAGCTCGACGGCCTGGAGTTCCTGCGCCGGATCGCCGACGGCCGGCTGCCCGGCGCCCCGATCGGCAGTCTGGTCGGGTTCCGTCCGGTGTCCGCGGAGCCGGGCCGGGTGGTCTTCGAGTTCGAGCCGGCCGAGCACCAGTACAACCCGATCGGCTCGGTGCACGGCGGCGTCTACGCCACCCTGCTCGACTCGGCGTGCGGCTGCGCGGTGCACTCCACGCTGCCCGCCGGGACCGGCTACACCAGCCTGGACCTGTCGGTGCGCTTCCTGCGCCGGATCACCGTCGACACCGGCACCGTGACCTGCACCGGACACGTCGTGCACGCCGGGCGGCGGACGGCGCTCGCCAGGGCCGAGCTGACCGACGCCGGCGGGAAGCTGCTGGGCGAGGCCACGTCGAGCTGCATGATCCTGCCCGGCGGCTGACCGGCCGCAGTTCGGCGACCCCGCAGTTCGGCGACCCCGCAGCTCAGCGACCCCGCAGCTCAGCGACCGTCCGTGCCACCGCCGACCGGCAGGGCCGGTCCCTGCTCGGCCGCGACCCCGCCGGCCTCGGCCCGCAGCGCGGCCTCGACGCAGGTGGCGACCCGGACCACGCCGGACGCCTCGGCGTCCACCCCGTAGAACGCCGGACCGGGCAGGTCCGGCGAGAGGCTGCGGGCGTCGTCGGTGACGGCGGCGAACCCCTGCCCGCCGTAGACCCACACGGCCCGATCGCCGTCGCGCTCGACGAGATCGTCGCCGTCCACCGGGGCGGACAGGAACAGCAGCGGCCCCTCGGTCACGGTGAAGCGCTGCTCCCCCGGCACGGCACCGGGCGACAGCGCGGCGGCGAGGGCGTCGAAGTCGGTACCGCGGGCGGGGGTGCACGCGCGCAGCGCCGCACCGGGGTCGTCCGCGGCGAGCCGGGTGACCTCCTGCAGCGCGGTGTCCGGGCGGTCGTCGGAGTGCGCCTCCTCCGGACCGACCAGAGCGCCGACCCCGACGACGAGCGCGGTGAGCAGTCCGGCACCGGCCAGCAGCACGCCCGCGCACCAGGCCACGGTCCTCAGGACCAGCGACCCGGATCCACCCATGGCCTGCACGTTAGCCGCTCCCGGGGGCTTCGGCGGTACGGAAGGCAAACGGTTACCCGGCGGTGACACCGCAGGGGTGATTCGTGCACCCGGTCGGGGATGAGGCTTTGCCACCGTGCGCGGCCGGACCGCTAGTGTCCAGTGTGGTCCCGGCCCCGGTGGTCCCGGTCCCGGTGCGGCCGTCCCGGCCGGTCACGATGCGGCCGGGCCGACCGGGCCGATCTCGGCGACCCCGACCATGGCGTCCCGGGTGACCAGCGCCGCCAGCTCGTCCTCGATCAGGTCCACGGTGCCCGCCGGGCGCCGCGGCAGCGTCAGGTACCGGACCTCCGCCGAGGAGTCCCACACCTCGATCCGCCGTCCGGCGGGGACGTCGAGCCCCATCTCGGCGAGCACCGTGCGCGGCTCGCGGACCACCCGGGCCCGGTAGGCCGGGTCCTTGTACCAGCTCGGCGGCAGGCCGAGCACCGGCCACGGGTAACAGGAGCACAGCGTGCAGACCACGACGTGGTGCACCTGCTCGGTCTGTTCCAGCACCACCATGTGCTCGCCCTGCGGGCCGGTGAATCCGAGCGAGGCGATCGCGGCGGTGCCGTCGCGCAGCAGCCACCCCCGGAACTCCGGATCGGTCCAGGCGCGGGCGACGACCCGGGCGCCGTTGAGCGGGCCGACGTCGTTCTCGTAGGTCCGGACGAACCCGTCCATCACCGCCGGATCGACCAGCCCGCGCTCGACGAGCAGCTCCTCGAGGGCCTCGGTGCGCAGCGCGGGCGGGATCCGGTCGTCGGTCATCGGGGCTCCAGGTGGATCTCGAACAGGTCGGCGTGCACGGTCGCGTCCTCGGCCTCGGGCCCCCACAGCTCGGCGGAGGTGAACCCGACGGTGTACACGTGCTGCGGGTGCTCCCCGGCGAACACGGCGTGCGCGTCCGGGAGCACGTGCGGCGGCCGCACCGCGACCACCGTCCCGGCCCGGCCGCGCAGGTAACCGGGCACCTTGAACGGCCCGGTCCCGGCGCAGGGCCGCCGGGTCAGCACCCGGACCGGGTCACCCGGGCCGAACCGGGGCGGGCGGTCCAGCGTGCGCAGCGATCCGGGCCCGGTCGGCGCGTAGTCCGGCCGCGCCGGTTCCGGCACCGGTGGCTCGGTGACGTCCTCGCCGCGCCGACGGCGGGCCCGCGCGTCCACCGCGCCGGGGGCCAGCAGCGCCGAGTCGGTGAGCATCAGCTCGGCGGCGTTGAGCCAGCGGCCGTAGTAGCCGTCGTCGAAGTAGGCCGCCCGGTCCAGCCGGGACAGCGCGAACCGGAACGCATCGAGGTTGCGCCCGGAGATCCGGCCCATCGTGAGCACGGTCAAGGCGAACGCCCGGCCCTCCCAGGGCCGGCCGAACGGCGGCTCCGGCTCCACCCGCGACGGCGGCAGCACCGGACCGAGGCCGGGCCGCCCGCCGAGATCGGACGGGTCCACTCAGGACCCCAGCGCCAGCACGTTGCAGACGTCCCCGCGGCCGCCGGTCGTGACCAGTCCGCGCTGCGAGCGGATCCGCTCGGCGAGGTACCCGGCGTCCTGCCCGACGCCGGAGAACCGGCCCGAGCCCCAGGTCCACTGCCAGGGCAGGCCGAGGAAGAACAGCCCGGGCACGGAGGTGGCGCCGCGGGTGTGCACTGGCGTCCCGCGGCCGGTGAACACCGGTACGTCGATCCAGCCGAAGTCCTGCCGGAACCCGACGCACCAGACCACCGAGGTGATCCCGCTGCCGTCCAGTGCCAGCTCGGTGGGCTCCCGCTCCGGGCGCCAGACCGGGGTGTAGCGCTCCCCCGGCGGCGCGTCGATGCCGTTCCGCTCGATGTGCGCGTCGATGGTGTCCTTGATGGACTCGCAGACCTCGTCGGCATGGTCCAGCGCGGCCGCCAGGTCCGGCCGGAAGCGCAGCGCGCCGCCGGCGTGGTCGGCGAGCGAGCCGTAGAGCCGCATCCCCTCGGCGGCGAACCGGCGCAGGTCGATGTCGCGGCCGCCGTCGCGGCCGGTGACGTAGTGGTTCGCCTGGGCGCGGACGGCCTCCCGGCGCGGGTGCTCGGTGACCGGCATCCGGTAGTAGCCCATCTCGTCGAGCCAGTCGGTGACGTCCCGGCCTCGGTGGAAGCGGGCCACCCGCGGCGCGCTGCCGACCGCCAGGTGCACCCGCCTGCCCTCCAGGTGCAGGTCCTCGGCGATCTGCGCGCCGGACTGCCCCGATCCGACGACGAGCACCTCGCCGGGCGGCAGCTGCGCGCCGCTGCGGTAGTCCTGGGACTGCACCTGGGTGATGCCCGGCGGCAGCGGCTCGGTCAGCGACGGGACGACCGGCGTGTGGTAGCCGCCGGTGGCGACGACGACCTGGTCGGCGGTGCAGGTCCCGGCGGTCGTCTCCAGGGTGAAGGTGCCGCGCTCGTCGCGGGTCAGCCGGGTGACCGTGACGCCCTCGCGCAGCGGCGGATCGACGAACTCCCGGTACGCCTCCAGGTAGCCGATGATCTCCTCGCGCACCATGAACCCGTGCGGGTCGTCGCCGGCGTACGGGAAGTCCGGCAGGTCGCACTGCCAGTTCGGGGTGACCAGGCAGAACGTGTCCCAGCGGTACCGCTTCCAGGAGGAGGCGACGACGTCGCGCTCCAGCACGAGATGGTCGATGCCGCGCACGCCCAGGCAGCGGCTCATCGCCAGCCCGGCCTGACCGCCGCCGACGACCACCACCGGCCGGTGCTCACCGTCCAGATCGGACACCGGCGCCGGTCGCGCGTCCCTGTGCACCACCGCGGTCATCGGCACTCCCTCGCTCACGTCGTCGCACTCCTGCCGGGACACCACGGTCGACCCGTTCTATTGCGGAATCGTGTCGGCCGGACTACCGGAATATTTCCCGGTGTTACGCAACGCGACCGTCACACATCGCCGATCCGGAATTGCCGACGTAGTCCGCCGACAACATTTCCGAAACTCGGCACTGGTGTCGTTGTCGGTGCCGGAGCCGGAATCGCTACTCCCGGCGTTCCCGCGAACCGTACGGAAAACCCGTCACATCATCGAGGAGCCGAGAACATGACCAGCGCCGAGCTGTCCGACGTCGAGAAGAAGAGCCTCGAGGAGATCCCGCACCCCTCGCTGCCCGAGGGTTCCAGCATCTACGGCGGCACCAAGGTCTTCCCCGACCTGCAGGCCGAGGACGGCGAGACCTACTTCACCCTGGTGCACGGCATCGCGCACGAGTCGTCGGTGAGCTTCGTGGCCGTGCTGCAGGCGACCCGCGCGCTGCGCAAGGGATTCGAGTCCGCCATGTACTTCTACGGGCCGGGCTCGCTGAACTGCCTGGCGACCCGCGGGTTCCCGACCACCGGCACGTCCGCGTTCCCCGGCGAGCACAACATCAACGACCAGCTGAAGACGTTCCTCGGGGAGGGCGGCAAGGTCTACTGCTGCCGGTTCGGGCTCTCGCTGCACGGCGCCCGCGAGGAGGACCTCATCGAGGGCGTCATCCCGACCCACCCGCTCGACGTCCAGGACGCGCTCATCCACTACGCCCGCAAGGGCGCGATCATCAACTCGACCTACCAGCTCTGAGGATCGCGGGTGGTTGTCGCGGCCGGATCGGCCGCGACAACCGCTCCCGAGCGCACACCGCCCGCCCCTGGAGGTCCGCCGCATGTCCGCTCCGTCGTCCCACGACACCGATCTCGGCCTGCAGGCCCGCGCCGAGATGGCCGTCCGCGGGGTCGCGATCGATCCCGACCCGGCACCCGCCGGGCGCGTCACCGATCTCGGGTCGTCGATCCCGCTGCGCCGCCCCGGCGGCGCCGGCCCGTCGGCCGACGGGCACGTGCTCGTCGACGGCCTGAAGACCACCGTCCCGATCGTCGCGGACTCGCCGTTCCGGCTGCGCGGCGGCAGGCTCGTCCGCAACGATCCCGGGGGCGGGATCACCGACATGGGCGTCGCCGTCGAGACCGTCGACCGGCCCGCGTTCTACGACCTGCGGACCGCCGACGGCGTCTCCTACGAGCAGATCGCCCGGCTGCACGGCAACGACGTGCTCGCCTCCACCGTCGTCCAGACCTGCGTGCGCTACGGCGAGGCCGACCGCTGCCGGTTCTGCGCGATCGAGCAGTCGCTGCGCACCGGCGCCACCACCGCCGTGAAGACCCCGGAGCAGCTCGCCGAGGTCGCCGAGGCCGCCGTCCGGCTCGACGGGGTCCGGCAGATGGTGCTCACCACCGGCACCTCCAACGGCCGCGACCGCGGCGCCCGGCACCTGGTGCGCTGCGTGCGCGCGATCAAGGCGGCGGTGCCCGGGCTCCCGGTGCAGGTGCAGTGCGAGCCACCGGCACCCGACGATCTCGCCGTGCTCACCGAGCTGCACGAGGCCGGCGCGGACGCGATCGGGATCCACGTCGAGTCCCTCGACGACGAGGTGCGGCGGCGCTGGATGCCCGGCAAGGCGACGGTCCCGCTGGCGCAGTACCGGCTGGCCTGGGACGAGGCGGTGCGGGTGTTCGGCCCGAACACCGTCTCCACCTACCTGATCGTCGGGCTCGGCGAGGACCCGGACGAGCTGGTCGCCGGTGCGGCCGGCCTGATCGCCGGCGGGGTGTACCCGTTCGTCGTCCCCTACCGTCCGATCCCCGGCACCCTGGCGTTCGACGACGGCGTGCCCGGTCCCGATCCGGCGCTGCTCGCCGACGTCACCGCCCGGGTCGCCGCCGAGCTGCGCGGCTCCGGGATGCGCGGCTCCGACCAGGCCGCGGGCTGCGCCGCCTGCGGGGCGTGCAGCGCGCTGTCCGCGGCGGGGGGCTGAACCGTGGACACCCACCTCACCCGCACCTCCCGCTGGATCGCCGACGAGCTGCTCGGCGGCCGCCCGGCGAGCCGGGCCGGCACCGCCGACCTGCACGTCACCGAGGCGCGCGCGACCGACGGCGACGACCGGCTGGTCGCGGAGTACCGGCGGCTGCGGCGCGCGGTGTTCTGCCGCGAGCAGGGCCTGTTCGCCGACTCGGCCGCCGCCGATCTCGACGACCACGACGCCGATCCGCGGGCGGTCGTCCTGCTCGCCCACGACGGCGCCGGCGAGCTGCTCGGCGGTGTCCGGCTCGGGCCGGCCGCCCCGGACGGCCCGGACATCGGCTGGTGGACCGGCAGCCGGCTGGTCGTCGCGCCGGGTGCGCGGAGCCGGGCCGGCGCCCGGGTGGGCGCCGCGCTGGTCCGCGCCGCCTGCGCCCGCGCCGAGACCGCGGGCGCGCTGCGGTTCGACGCCGACGTGCAGACCCGCAACGCCGCCCTGTTCACCCGGCTCGGCTGGGAGCAGGTGCGGCACACCGAGGTCGCCGGCGTCGCACACCTGCGGATGCGCTGGCCGATCAACCGGGTCCGGGCGCTCGCGACCGCGACCAAGGCCCCGCTCGGGGCGCTGCTCGGCGCGCTCGGCCCGGCCGGGTTCGTCGGCGACGACGGCGCCCCGGTGCCCGGCACCGACCTGGTCGCCTGCTGCGACGCGATCGTCCCGGCGATGGTCGAGCGCGACCCGGAGTGGGCGGGCTGGGCCGGCGTGCTGGTCAACGTCAACGATCTCGCCGCGATGGGCGCCACCCCGATCGGACTGCTCGACGCGCTCGGCGCCCGGGACGCGTCGTTCGCGCACCGGGTGCTGTCCGGGGTGCGGGCCGCCGCCGACGCCTACGGCGTCCCGCTGCTCGGCGGGCACACCCAGCTCGACGTGCCCGCCGCGCTGTCGCTGACCGCGCTCGGCCGCACCGCGCATCCGGTCCCCGGCGGCGGCGGACGCCCCGGGCACCGGGTCCGGCTGACCACCGATCTCGGCGGCGGCTGGCGGACCGGCTACGGCGGTCGGCAGTGGGACTCGACGACGACCCGGTCCCGCGCCGAGCTGTCCGCGATGGTCGGGGCGATCGGCCCCGCTGCGGCACACCGCCCGGCCGCCGCGAAGGACGTCTCGATGGCCGGCATCGCCGGGACCCTCGGCATGCTCGCCGAGGCGTCCGGCACCGGCGCGCTGCTCGACGTCGCCGCGGTGCCGCGCCCGGACGGCGCGAGCGTCGGCGACTGGTTCACCTGCTTCCCCGGGTTCGGCCTGCTCACCGCGGACGCCCCGGGCGCCCCGGCGCCGCAGGCCGGTCCGGCCGTGTCCGCCGTCTGCGGCGAGCTGGTCGACGGCGCCGGGGTCCGGCTGCGCTGGTCGGACGGCGAGCTGACCGACGCCGCACCCGGCCCGGTCACCGGGATGGGCCCGGCGGGGGTGGCCCGGTGACCGCGACGACGTTCGCCGCCGCCGCCCAGGGCTTCGTGCGCGACCTGGAGGAGGACTTCGTCCGGGTCGCCGCGACCGTCGCGGAGGCGCGGTCGCGGGGTGTGCAGCTGCTCGCGCTGCCGGAGGCCGCGCTCGGCGGCTACCTGTCGTCGTTGCACGGCGACGTCGCCGACGGCCCGCCCCGGCTGGACCCGGACGGGCCGGAGATCCGGCGGCTCGCCGCGCTCGCCGGGGACATGGTCGTCACCGCCGGGTACTGCGAGGCCGGGGACGCCGGGTCCGGCGGGCTGCCGTACAACAGCTGCGTCGCCGTCACCGGCGACGGCGTGCTGGGCAGGCACCGCAAGGTGCACCAGCCGCTGAACGAGAACGCCTCGTACGCGGCCGGTGACCGGTTCGCCGCGTTCGACACACCGGTCGGCCGGATCGGCATGATGATCTGCTACGACAAGGCGTTCCCGGAGGCGGCCCGGGCGCTGGCCGTGGACGGGGCCCGGACCGTCGTGTGCATGTCGGCCTGGCCGGCGTCGCGCACCGACCGGGCGCCGGTGCTCGCCGAGGACCGCTGGGCGCGCCGGTTCGACCTGCACGACCGGGCCCGCGCCCTGGAGAACCAGATCGTCTGGGTCTCGGCGAACCAGGCCGGTACGTTCGGCGACATGCAGCTCGTCGGCGCGGCGAAGGTCGTCGACCCGGGCGGCGAGATCCTCGCCACCACCGGGCCGGAGGCCGGGCTGGCCGTGGCGTCGGTCGACGTCGACGCGGCCGTCGACGCCGCCCGCCGCTACATGAGCCACCTGCGCGACCGCCGGCCGGACGCCTACGGCCCCCGGCCCGTCGCCGCGGGGGTGTGAGCGGTGCGGGTCGCCGCGGCCGCGGCGAACTTCACCCGGGACGTCGCGTTCGATCTCGAACGCATCGGGGTGATCGTCGCGCACGCGCGGGAGGCGGGCGTCTCGGTGCTGGCGCTGCCGGACGGGGCGCTCGGCGGCTACCTGGACGACCTGCGCGTGCCCGATCCGGCCCGGGCCGACGGCACCGCGCTGCCGCCCGCGCTCGACCCGGACGGCCCAGAGGTCCGCGCGGTCGTGGAGCTGGCCGGGGACATGGTGGTGTGCCTCGGGTTCTGCGAGGCCGGACCGGACGGCGAGCGCTACAACGCGGCCGTCTGCCTGTCCGGCGACGGCGTGCTCGGCCGGCACCGCAAGGTGCACCATCCGGCGGGCGTCGCCGCGCTGTTCACCCCCGGCGACGGGTTCACCGCGTTCGACACCCCGGCGGGCCGGATGGGCATGCTGATCGACCACGACAAGACGTTCCCGGAGTCGGCCCGCTCGCTGGCCCTGGACGGGGCCGAGCTGGTCGCCTGCCTGTCCGCGTGGCCGACGTCGCTGACCAACCGGGCCCCGCGGATGGCGCAGGACCGGCAGGCCCGGCTGTTCGACCTCTACGACCAGGCGCGGGCCGCGGAGAACCAGGTGCTGCTGCTGTCGGCGAACCAGAGCGGGCGCAACGGCTCGCTGCACTTCCTGGGCCGGGCGAAGGTGGTCGGGCCGGGCGGCGAGATCCTGGCCAGGACGTGGTCGAAGGGCGGCCTGGCGGTCGCCGACGTCGACCCGGACGGCATGATCGGCGCGGCCCGGGCGGTGCTGCACCACCTCAAGGAACGCCGGCCGGACCTCTACCGTGGCTGACCGGCTGCGGATCCGGCTCTCGACGTACTCGACGAAGCCGCGCGGCGGGGTGGTGCACACCCTGGCGCTGGCCGAGGCGCTGGCCGCCGCCGGGCACGACGTGGCCGTGTACTCGCTGGCCCGCGGCGGCGACACCGGCTTCTTCCGGCCGGTGGACCCCCGGGTGCGGGTGCATCTGGTCCCGGTGCCCGATCTCGACGGCGAGCCGGTCGGCGCCCGCATCCTGCGCTCGATCGACCTGCTCGCCGACGCGCTCGGCCGGGCACCCGGCGCCGGCATCCGGCACGCGCAGGACTGCCTGTCCGCCAACGCCGAGGGCCGCGCGCACGGCTACCGGACGCTGCTGCGGACCGTGCACCACGTCGACGAGTTCAGCACCCCCGAGCTGGTCGCCTGCCACGAGCGCGCGATCGCCTCCCCGGCCGCGCTGGTGTGCGTGTCCCGGGCGGTCGCCGCGGAGGTCCGGGACGGCTGGGGCCGGGACGCCACGGTGATCGGCAACGGCGTCGACGCGGCCCGCTTCGCCCGCGCCGACGGCGGTCCGTGGCGGGAGCGGTTCGGCCGCTACGTGCTCTCGGTCGGCGGGATCGAGCCGCGCAAGGGCACCGCCGACCTGGTCGAGGCGATGGCCCGGCTGCCCGGGCTGCGGCTGGTCGTCGGCGGCGGCGAGACGCTGTTCGACTACCGCGACTACCGGGCGTCGGTGCTCGCGCGGGCCGCCGAGCTGGGTGTGACCCCGGAGATCCTCGGCCCGGTCGACGACGACGACCTGCCCGGCCTGATGGCGGGCGCCGCCGCGTTCGCGTTCCCGTCGGTCAAGGAGGGGTTCGGCCTCGCCGCGATGGAGGCGCTCGCCGCCGGGGTGCCGCTGGTGACCCGCGACCTGCCGGTGCTGCGCGAGGTGTTCGGCCCGGCCGCCCGGTTCGCCGCCGATCCGGCCGGCTTCGCGGCCGGGCTCGCCGCGGCCGTCGCCGGGCCGGACCCGGTCCGGGAACGCGCCGGCCGGGAGCTCGCCGCCCGCCACTCCTGGACGGCGGCGGCCGACCGGCACGTCCGGCTGTACCGGGAGTTCGCCGCTACCGGATCTGCTTGTCCGAGCGCCCCTTGATCGCGCCGTAGGCCACCGTCCCGAGGAACGCCACCCCGGCCAGGACGGTCAGCCACACCAGACCCTCGATGATCACGCCGAGCACGGCGAACACCAGGTACACGGCGACGAGAAATCCGACGATCTTCCACATACCGGACAACGCTACGGGTTGTGGTGCATGATCGCCGCCCGGGCCGGGGCCCCCGCGACTCAGACGTGAGCCGGACCACACCTTTCCGGTAACGTGCACGTAACACGAGCCGCGTTCCGGAGGTGCCGCCCGATGTCCGAGCCGACGCCGTCCGCCACCGTCGTCCCGCTGTGCCGGGCGATCCGCCGCGACGACCTCCCGGGGGTGCACTGCCCGCACTGCGCCGCGCCCGATCCACGGCGCGGGCCCGCCGTCGTCCTCACCCTGCCGGTGGACTGCCTGATCAGCGACGACGACCTGCTCGCCGGGGAGCTCTGAGCGGGCTCCTCACCCCTCCCGCAACACCACCCGGCCCAGGAACCGGCAGGCCAGCAGCGCCACCTCGACGTCCGTCCGGCCCTCGGCGAGCGGCCGCCCCCGCACCTCCTCGGCCCGCCGCAGCCGGTACTGCACGGAGTTGCGGTGCAGGTGCAGCTCCGCGGCCGCGCCGGCCAGGCTGCCGCCGGAGCGCAGGTAGGCGTCGACGGTGGCGCGGAGCCGCTCGTGCGCCTCGTCGTCGATCGCGAGATCCCCCAGCACCGCCCGCACCCACGACGCCAGCAGCTCGACGTCGCCACCGAGCAGCACCAGCGGCCCGAGCGCGGCGGCCGGGGTGACCGGGCGGCGGTCCGCCGGGTCGGCGGCCGCGGCGACCGCCTGCGCCTGCCGGGCCCGGCGGTGCGAGCGGCGGAACCCGTCGAGACCGTGTTCCGGGGTGCCGAGCGCCACGAACACCTCGCCCGGGTCCGGCACCGGGTCGGCCGGACCGACCGGGCCCGGGTACCACGCCCACAGGGTGGCCCCGTCCGGTGCGACCACCAGCGGCGCCCGCCCGCCGCCCAGCGTCTCCCCGACGACCGCGACCGCCCGTTCCAGCGCCCGGCCGGGATCGGCCGCGTCGGACCAGAAGACCGCGGCGAGGTGCTCGCCGGTGACCGGGTGCCCGAGCACCCGCTCCACCTCGGCGGCGGTCCCGCCCCGCCCGGCCAGCACGGCGTCGACCATGGCGAGGCGGGCGGCGTCCCGGCGGCGCACCCAGCCGTCCCGCTCGGCCTGGTGCACCGCGACCATCGCCTCGGAGATCCGGTCGACGTAGCCGAACGCCACCGTCGACAGCTCCCCGACGGCGGCCGCGACCTCCCCGGCGCCCAGCCCGGCGTCCTCGATCCGGGAGATCAGCACCCGCTGGAACGCGGCCTGCCCGAGCCGGTAGGCGCGCAGCACCACGGTCACCGGGACGCCCTGCTGGGCCAGCCGGCGGGCGAACTCGGTGGCGGTCGGCGGGACCGGCGCGTCGTCCGGGTCGCCGCCGCCGGCGATCACGGCCAGCGCGCCCTCCAGCGAACCCTCGATCGTGCCGACCAGCAGCTCCCGGGACCGCGGGTCCCGGCCGAGGTCGGGCAGCCCGGCGTCGATCTCGGTGAGGACGTGCGCGGCGAGCGCGCCGACGTCGTCGCGGACGGTGCCCGCGAGCCGGGCCAGGGTGTCGGTGACCGGTGTCACGGGCGGCACCGTAGCGGGCTCACCCCTCCAGGCGCAGCGCCCGGGCCGGGCAGGCCGCCACCGCGGCGTGCACGTGCTCCCGGTCGGCCTCCGGCGGCTGCTCGTCGTGCACCACCACGACGTCGTCGGTGCCGATCTCGAAGTACCCGTCGGCCATGGCCTCGCACATCCCGTAGCCCTCGCAGGCGCCGACGTCGGCGACGATCCGCATCTCACACGCCCTCTCGGTCCAGGGCGACGAAGTCGACCTTGTCGCGGACCCCGCAGTCGGGGCAGGTCCAGTCGTCCGGGATCTCCGACCAGGCGGTGCCCGCCGGGAACCCCTCGGCCTCGTTGCCGGCGGCGACCTCGTAGATGTAGCCGCAGCCCGGGCAGCGGGTCGCGCTCACGTCGTCGGCCTGCTTCCGGCGGGCGTGGTCGGCCTGCTCCTGCGGGATCTCGTCGGCGGGCGGCGGGTACGCGACGAGCAGCTTCTCCCGCTTCGCCGGGTACAGGTTCGCCAGCCGCAGGTCGCCGCGGTAGTGCGCGATCACCAGCGGATCCATCATCCGGCGGAACACCGGCGGCAGCAGGGCGACCAGCATCATCCCGGCGTAGCCGGTCGGCAGCACCGGGGCGTCCGGGAAGTCGCGCAGCGCCTGGAACCGGCGGGTCGGGTTCGCGTGGTGGTCGGAGTGCCGCTGCAGGTGGTAGAGCAGCACGTTGGTGGCGATGTTGTTGGAGTTCCACGAGTGCGCCGGGGTGACCCGCTCGAAGCGGCGGCGGTCCGGCGGGCCGACCTTCTGCCGCAGCATCCCGTAGTGCTCCATGTAGTTGACCAGCTCCAGCAGGGTCAGCCCGAACACGGCCTGGACCAGCAGGTAGGGCAGCACGCCCCAGCCGAACAGCGCGATCAGCGCGCCCCACAGCACCACCGACATCAACCAGGCGTTGAGCACGTCGTTCCCGATCCGGAACGGGTGCCGGTCGCGGCGGGCGTAGCGCTTGCGCTCCAGCCGCCAGGCGCTGGCCAGCGAGCCGAACACGGTGCGCGGCCAGAACCGGTAGAAGTTCTCCCCCATCCGGGCCGACGCCGGGTCCTCCGGGGTGGACACGCGGACGTGGTGGCCGCGGTTGTGCTCGACGTAGAAGTGGCCGTAGAAACACGGTGCGAGCGCGATCTTCGCGGCCCAGCGCTCGACGTCCTCCCGCTTGTGGCCCAGCTCGTGCGCGGTGTTGATGGCGATCCCGGAGACGGTGCCGAGGGTGATCGCGAGCCCGATGTTGCCGATCGTCGGCGCCCCGGCCGAGGCGATGTACCAGATGCCGGTGACCAGGCCCGCGTACTGGATCGGCAGGTAGGCGTAGGTGACCCAGCGGTAGTACCGGTCCTCCTCCAGGTCGGCCATGATCTCGTCCGGTGGGTTCGTCGGGTCCTCGCCCACGAACAGGTCGATCGCCGGGACGATCATCAGTACGACGATCGGGCCCAGCCACAGCATCACCGACAGCCCGGTGAGCTGGTGCAGCCCGATCGCGAGGAACGGCAGGACCGGGACGACCAGGCCCAGCAGCCAGGCGTAGCGCTTGCCGTCCTGCCAGGTGTCCTTCCCGTCCACCGGCTCTGCCAGCGGGTAGGTCTTCACGGCTGCTCTCCCTCGCGTCGGCTCTGACGGACGTGGGGAACGGTAGGGAGATCGCGGTCACGTTCCTTCGGTCCCGGGTACGAAGCCGCGCGCCGCGTTCGGTCCCGGTGCACAAAGACCGGGTCCGGGCTCATCCCCAGCGGAACCAGCGGGCCGCCCCGGCCGCCGCGACGACCGCGGTGACGGCGAGGCCGGCCACCGCGCCGAGGTCCGGCGGCACCCCCCGCCAGGCGGTCCCGAGCACCTCCACAGTCGCACCGAACGGCAGCACCTTCCCGATCTCGGCGAGCGGACCGGGAAGCGCGTTCGGGTCGCCGAACATCCCGCCCACCGCGCCGGTGCCCAGGAAGATCACCAGGCCGATCGCGATCACCGCGTTCGTGGTCGGCGCCAGTGCGGCGACCAGCGCGCCGAGCGCGAAGAACGCCGCCGTCGCCAGCAGCAGTCCGCCCAGCGCGGCCCACGGCGACGCGGGCATCCCGGCGCCGAAACCGAGCACCGCGACCAGCAGCGCCAGTCCGATCCCGGCCATGGCCTGGGCGAGCCCGACGACGGCCTGGGCCACCAGCACCGGCACCGGGCCGGCCGGGGTGACGCCGAGCCTGCGCAGCACCCCGCTGCGCCGGTAGGTCGCCAGGAAGCTCGGCACGTTGACCACGCCGACCAGCCCCAGCACGGTCGCCGCGGCGATCGGGATGCCCACCGCCTCCAGCGGGGTCCGCCCGGCCAGGGCCTGCGGCGGGACGTCCGGCATGGTCAGCCCGATCATCGCCAGGATCAGCAGCGGCAGCGCGAACGGGACGATCAGCCCGGCGGTGTCCCGGGCGACCATCCGCGCCTCGGCAGCGATCAGCGCGGTCCAGCCGGCGAGCGGCGTCCCGGTCGTGCGGG
This sequence comes from Pseudonocardia sp. NPDC046786, assembly GCF_040645415.1. Taxonomy (NCBI): domain Bacteria; kingdom Bacillati; phylum Actinomycetota; class Actinomycetes; order Pseudonocardiales; family Pseudonocardiaceae; genus Pseudonocardia; species Pseudonocardia sp. NPDC046786. Next base: position 218,879 of record NZ_JBEYYF010000009.1, read on the forward strand.
CCGTGCGGGTCGTTTCCGTCGTGGTCATGCCGGTACCTCCGTGTCCCGGCCGGCCTCCAGCCGGCGTCCGGTCAGTTCCAGGAACGCGTCGTCGAGGCTGGGCCGGTCCTCCTGCAGCCCGGTGGCGACGACGCCCTGGCGCACCAGCTCGGCCCCGACCGGCCCGAGCAGGTCACCGGTCCCGGAGACGGTGATCTCCTCCCCCACCCGACGCACCTCACCGACCCCGGGCAGGCCGAGCAGCGCGCTCCGGTCGACCCCCCCGGCCGTCCGGAACCGCACCTGCTGCGCCAGCCCGGCCCTCTCGACCAGCCCGGCCGGTGTGGAGTCGGAGACCACCCGGCCCGCGTCGAGCAGCAGCACCCGGTCGCAGAGCCGCTCGATCTCGTCGGTCCGGTGGGTCACCAGCAGCACCGTGACGCCGTCCGCGGCCAGGTCGCGCACCACCTCCAGGATCCCGTCCCGGGACCGCGGATCGAGCCCGGTGGTCAGCTCGTCGAGGATCACCACCCGGGGCGCCCCGACCAGGGCCAGCGCGACTGAGAGCCGCTGTTGCTGGCCGCCGGAGAGCCGGTCGAACCGGATCCCGGCCTGCTCGGTCAGGCCGACCGCGTCGATCAGCTCGGCGGGGTCGCGGCCGCTGCGGTGCAGTGCGCGGTGCAGCCGGACCAGCTCGGCGGTGGTGAGCATGTCGTGCAGCGCCGCATCCTGCAGCTGCACGCCGAGCACCGCGCGGACCGCGCGCCGGTCCCGCCACGGATCGAGCCCGAGCACCCGGACGGTGCCGCGGTCCGGTCGGCGCAGTCCGGCGACGCACTCGACGGTGGTGGTCTTCCCGGCGCCGTTCGGGCCGAGCACCCCGGTCACCGAACCGGCCCGGACGGTGAACCCGACGTCGTCGACGGCCACCCGGTCCCCGTAGCGCTTGTGCAGGTCGTGCACCTCGATCGCATCCATGGCACACACCCTGTCCGGCGGCCGGGCCCCGCGGTGAGTGCCGGACGTCGTGACCGGCGCCCATGACTTCCGGCACTCCGGGGCGGCTGGTCCGCCCGTCTACTGTGCCCGGTATGCGCAGGATCGACCCGAACGTCGTGGCCGGCGCGATCATGACGGCGCTCTGCCTGCTCCTGGCCGTGCCGATGGCCCTGGAACAGCTCGACCCGGACGGCGGCAGGCCGCTGGGGCCGACCTGGCTGTGGTGGGTCCTGTACGCGGTCTTCCTGGCCGCGCTGGTGCTCGGCGGCTGGCTGGACGAGTGGGTCGGGCCGGTCGTGAGCCGCTGGCTGCTGCTCGTGCTGGTGCTGGCCGCCGCCGCACTGGTGCTGCTCGCGCCGACGTTCGGCTGGCTGCCGATCCTGCTGGTGTTCACCGCCGCGCTGTCGGTCTTCCAGGTGCCGTTCCGGGTGACCGCCGCGATCGTGGCGTTCAACTGCGGCGTGGTCGTGCTGGTCGGGATGCTCGGCGGCAACCAGGGCCTCGCCGGATCGCTGACCGCGGGTGCGATCTACCTGATGCTGCAGCTGTCGTCGGTGCTGCTGTTGGTGGCCCTGCACCGGGAGGAGCGGTCCCGGGCCCAGCTGGCGGAGGCGCACGCCGAGCTGGCTGCGGCCGGCGCCGTGCTGGCCGAGACCAGCCGGGCGGAGGAGCGGCTGCGGATCTCCCGGGAGCTGCACGATCTCGTCGGGCACCAGCTCACCGCGCTCGCCCTGGAGCTGGAGATCGCGACCCACCGCAGCGACAACGCCGAGCACGTCGACCGGGCCCGCGGTATCGCCCGGGACCTGCTCGCCGACGTCCGCTCGACCGTCGGGGAGCTGCGCAGACGGGCCCCCGACCTGACCGGGACGCTGCAGCGGATCACCGCGCAGCTACCCCGCCCGCAGGTGCACCTGACCGTCGCCGAGGGCATCGAGACCGACGAGGAGCACACCGTGGCCGTGATCCGCTGCGTGCAGGAGATCCTCACCAACGCGATCCGGCACGCCGACGCGACGAACGTGTGGATCGAGATCGATCCCGCGCCGGACGGCGGGCTGCGACTGCACGCCCGCGACGACGGCCGCGGAACGTCCGGTGAGGTCGTCCCCGGGAACGGCCTGCGCGGCCTCGCCGAGCGGACCGGCGCGCTCGGCGGAACCCTCGACTTCGGCCCGGCCGTGCCACGCGGCTTCGCGGTGACGGCGGTGCTGCCGTGAGCATCCGGGTCTGCCTGGTCGACGACCAGACCCTGGTCCGGCAGGGGATCCGCGGGCTGCTCGCCATCCCGGGCGACATCGAGGTGGTCGCCGAGGCCGCCGACGGCGCCGAGGGGGTCGCGGCGGTCGCCGAGCACGCACCGGACGTCGTCCTGCTGGACCTGCGGATGCCCCGGCACGACGGCCTGTGGGCGCTCGACGAGCTGCGCACCCGCGGGCTCGACGTGCCGGTCCTGGTCCTCACCACCTTCGACGACGACGAGCTGGTGCTGCGTGCGCTGCGCGCCGGCGCCCGTGGCTACCTGCTGAAGGACGTCACCCTGGAGCAGCTGGCCGGCGCCGTCCGCACGCTCGCCGACGGCGGGACGCTGATCAGCCCGGCGATCACCGAACGGTTGCTGCGCGCGGTCCGCGAGAGCCCCGCCCCGCCCGACGACGGCGTGCCGATCCAGCAGCTCTCCGAGCGGGAGCTGGAGGTGCTGCGGCTGCTCGCCGGCGGCTACGCGAACCGGGAGATCGCGCAGGTGCTGTTCCTGGCCGAGGGGACGGTCAAGAACCACGTGTCCAGCGTGCTGCTCAAGCTCGGCACCCGGGACCGCACCCGGGCCGTGCTGCGGGCGCTGCACCACGGCCTGCTCGACCCACCGCACGGATCGGAGGGGAACCGATGAGCACCCCCAGGATGGTCGCGCCCGATCTGGCCCGCGGCGCGATGCTGCTGCTGATCGTGCTCGCGCACGCCCCGCTCTACCTGACCGGCACGCCGCCGGTCCCGTCGGTCACGGACACCGTGGTCGCGGTCGGGTCGACGCTGCTGGTGGACAGCCGGGCGTACCCGATGTTCGCCGCGCTGCTCGGCTACGGCCTGGTGCTGAGCGTGACCCGGCTGCGGGCCGCCGGGGTGTCCGAGCGGGACGCGCGCCGCTCGATCCGCCGCCGCGGGCGCTGGCTGCTGGTGTTCGGCCTGGTGCACGCGCTGCTGGTGGCGCCGATCGAGATCCTCGGGGCCTACGGGCTGGCGCTGCTGCTGGTCGCCGGGCTGGTGTTCCGGCCGGATGCGACGGTGCGCCGGGCCGGGTACCTGCTGCTCGCGGTCAACAGCGTCGCGATCGTGCTGTTCAGCCTGGGCGCGGTGGACGACGGCGCGAGCGGCCCGTACGCGCCCGGCATGCTCGGGCACGACGTCGAGGGGCTGGTCGTCCGGCTGATCGTCTGGCTGGTGGCGGTGCTGTCCAATGTCGTGGTGTGGCCGGTGCTGGTCGCGCTGCTGATCGGGGTGCTCGCCGGACGGCACCGGGTGCTGGCGGACGCCGGCCGGTACGCCGGGCTGCTGCGCAGGCTGGCGTGGGTGGGCATCCCGGTGGCGGTGCTGGCCGCGGTGCCGCTGGTCCTGGTCGAGCAGGACGTGCTGCCGGCCGGGCTCGCACCGGCGGCGACGCTGCTGCAGATCCTGTCCGGCCTGGCCGGCGGACTGGGCTACGCGGCGGCGTTCGGCCTGCTCGGTGCGCGCCTGCAGGGGGCGGGGCCGCCGGTCCTGCTGCGCCCGCTCGCGGCGGCCGGACGGCGCTCCCTGACCTGCTACCTGCTGCAGTCGTTCCTGCTGGTCGGCCTGCTGTCGCAGACGTTCGTCGGGTTCGGCGCCAGGACCGGGGAGGCCGGGGCGGCGCTGGCGGCGGTGCTCGCCTGGTCGGCGTCGGTGCTGGTCGCGACCGTCCTGGAACGGTTCGACCGGCCCGGGCCGGTGGACGCGCTGCTGCGCAGGCTGGTCCGCCGGGGGCTGCCCGATCCCGGCCCGGCCGTGCGCACGCCCGGCTGAGCCACCCCATCGCGAACCCGCGCATGATCCGCCGCAGGCCGGGTATTCCGGAGTCGTGCACGACCGGGACGGACGGAGGCGGCCATGCGGGTGATCGGGCGGTTCACGGGGGCGTGTGGCGCAGGCACCGGGCGGGCCGTCGATCGGGCCCGCCGGTGAACCCGGATCTCGCCCGGGCCACCGACGCGATCGCCCGGCTGCTGGCCGAGCTGGGGCCCGGCACGTCGCCGGACGCGGTCCGCGCGGCGGTTCGTGAGGCGTGCGAGGACCTGCGGGGCAGCCCGGTCGGTGCGCTGCCCGAGCTGGTCGAGCGGCTGGCCAGGGCACGGTTGACCGCTGACGCCTGACGGCGCCCGTCGCAGCGGCGTTCCGGTCGCCGGCGCGCACGGCCTGCGTGATCCGGGGTGGTCGGGGTGGTCCGGGTGGTCGGCGCGATCCGGGGCGGTCGGCGTGGTCGGGGGCGGTCGTCGTGATCCGGCGTCGGCGCGATCCGGGGCGGTCGGCGTGGTCGGGGGCGGTCGTCGTGATCCGGCGTCGGCGTCGGCGTCGGCATCAGCGTGGTCGGCGTCGGCATGGTCGGCGTCGGCGTCGGCGTCATCGGGACGGCCAGCGACATCGGTGTCATTGGCATGATCGGGGCGGTTAGCGTGATCGGTCGTCGCGGTCGTCGCGGTCGTCGCGGTCGTCGCGGTCGTCGCGGTCGTCGCGGTCGTCGCGGTCGTCGCGGTCGTCGCGGTCGACCGGACCGGAGCGTCGTCCCCCGGTGTTCCGGTATCGAGGTGGTGACCCGCCGATCGGGAGCGGATGGCGGCCGTTCGCCGTCCGGAGCGCCGAGCAGGCAGAGGTCGATGTCCTGTTCACCCGCGACCGCGAACGACGCGCGATGCCGCACGGCACCGCCACCAGCCACACGGCACCGCCACCGGCACGACACCGCCACCAGCCGCACCGCCGCCAGCCGCACCGCACCGCCACCGGCCGCACGGCACCGCCACCGGCACGGCACCGCCGCCGTCCGCACGACGACGACGTTCCGCACGGAACCGGGACCTCCGGGTGCCGGTCCGCCGATGGCCGCCGGGACGCACCCGGAGCCGAGGCTCCCGCCCCCGGGAACGATCGAGATCGCGACCTCCGGCCGGCGACCGCCCTGTCCGGCCGAGGAGCCGGCGGGCGCCCCTCGCACATCGGTCGATGATGTCGTTCACCATTGCAAACGATCATGGTCGGATGCTCGCGAGCACTGCGCCGATCGCTCTATAATCGAATACATGTTCGATCGAGTGGACGAGGCGGTGCTCACCGAGGTGGTGCTCGACCGCCCCTACTGGGCCGAGCGTGAACCCCCCGAGCCCGACCCGGAAGACGAGATGCTGCTCGCCGGCTACCGGCCCGCACCCGGCACCCCGGTCATCGATCCCGACTGCTCACCCGGCGCCCGCCTCGCCCTCGACATCGAGTACGCCGCCGCCGTGGCCGGCCAGCTCACCGACACCCAACTGCTCGAAGTCGTCGCCGCCACCGCCCGCCACCGCAGCTGGCTCGCCGCCCTCGAACACCGCATGATCGCCGCCTACGCCGACCGCCACCCCCGCGACAGCCACGCCACCCGCCCCGGCGCCGCCACAGCCACCCCCGTCGAACAGTGGGTGCCCGACGAACTCGGCCTCGTCCTGGCCATCAGCCGCGAACGCGCCCGCGGCATCATCGCCGACGCCCAACGCCTCACCCACGTCCTGCCCGCCACCCTCGACGCCCTGCAAACCGGGCTGCTCGACCAGAGCAAGGTCGACACCGTGCTCCGCGCCACCGACGTCCTCGACGACAACCAGGCCCACCAGGTCGAAACCATCGTCCTCGCCCGAGCCGCCGGAGCCACCCGCCGCCAGATCTACGACCGGCTCCGCCGCGCCGTGGCCAGGATCGACCCGGACGGCGCCGAACGCCGCCACCAACGATCCCTGGCCGACCGCCGGATCGGCCTGTCGAACGGCGAGGACGCCATGGCCACCCTCTGGCTCACCAGCTCCGCCCACGACACCCAGGCCTCCTGGCGCTCGCTCGATCGCCTCGCCCGCTCACTGGGCACCGACGACCCACGCACCCTCGAACAACGCCGCGTCGACCTCGCCCACCAACTCCTCCAAGGCACCCTCACCACCACCGACCTCGGCCAGGTCCACGCCGCCGTCAACAGCGTCCTCGCAGCCGCAGCCGCAGCCGCCACTGCCACCACTGCCACCGCCGCTGCCGGTCGGACCGACCCACCGACCGGCCCGACCGGTCCCACCCCCACCGACCCAACCGGCCCGGCCACCCGGCCCACCGGATCCACCGGCCCGGCCGGCGCCCCACCTCCGATCTCGCCCGAGGTCCTCACCGAAGCCCTCACCCGAGCCCTCGCACAGAAGCCCGACCCCAACGACGTGATCGGCCGCAAGCCACTGGTCCACGTCGTCGTCGCCCTCGACACCCTCATCGGCACCAGCAACCGTCCGGCCGAACTCAGCGGCCACGGCCCCATCCCCGCCACCACGGCCCGCGCACTCGCCGCCGGTGGCACCTGGCGACAACTCGTCACCCACCCCACCACCGGCCGCATCCACAACGTCGGGCGCACCACTTACACCCCGCCCGCCGCCATGGCCGACCACGTCCGAGCCCGCGACGGCCACTGCCGCGGCCCAGCCTGCGACCACCCCATCCGCGACCTGGACCACCACATCCCCTGGGCACACGGCGGCCAGACCAGCGAAGACAACTTGCACAGCTACTGCCGCGGCTGCCACACCCTCAAGGACCGACCCGGCTGGCAGGTCATCGCCCACCCCGACGGCACCGTTCAATGGATCACCCCCCACGGCTGGACCAGCACCTCGCACCCCCACGACTACCGCGACCTCACCGACCCTTACCCGGACCCGGACACCCGCCCGACGACGCACTCAGACACAGACCCGACCATCGGCACGCGCACGGGCACGGGCACCGGAACGGCCACCGACACCGCAAGGAGCACCGGCACGGGCGCGGGCACCGGCACCGGCACGGGCACCGGCACCGGCACCGGCACCGGCACCGGCACCGGCACCGGCACCGGCACCGGCACCGGCACCGGCACCGGCACGGGCACGGGCACGGGCACGGGCACGGGCACGGGCACGGGCACGGGCACGGGCACGGGCACGGGCACGGGCACGGGCACGGGCACGGGCACGCATCCGACCCTGGCACCGGAACCGCCGCCAGTCCCGGCCCTGGTGTCGATGCCCGCTGCAGTGCCGGTCCGGATGCCGGACCCGCTGCCTGTCCCGAGCCCGGTGTCGATGCCCGTTGCGGGGCCGATGCCGGGGCCACGACCACGGCCGGTCTCCGGGTGGGTCGACCCGGTCCACCCAGCTGGTCCCGCCCGGATCGCGACCCCGCCACCGTTCTGACCGGTCGGATCGGGGGCCGACACCACGTCGATCGGGCCGAGCGCGGGGAGCCCGGCGCGGGCCGGGACCTCGACCAGGCAGGCGAGCAGCAAGCCGCGTCGACTCGGGTCGGGTCAGGTCGGCTCGGCTCGGCTCGGCTCGGCTCGGCTCGGCTCGGCTCGGGCGCAGCCTGACGGAACGCTCGCCGCCCCGCCCCCTGTGCACCCGCCGTCACGTGCGGACCGATCGCGGCGGACCGGCGGGAGCACCGCTCGCCTTCCTCGCGCCCGTCTGCCCGCGGGCCACAGGTATGCCGGACCGGCGGTACGGGTACGCCGCGGTTGTGACAGCGCAGGAGGACCAGCACGACGCCGGACAGCCCCCGGTCGACCCGGCGCGCGCCCTGGACGAGCTCGAGGAGCGCGTCCTCGGCCGAACCACCGATCCCGATCCCGCCGACCGCGACGAGGGGCGGGCCGACGGTACCGACCCCGAGACCGACGCCGACACCGATCCGGTCGAGGGGGACTCCGGCACCGGCATCGACCAGGAGCCCACCGGCTGACCACCGCCACACCGAGCATCACCGGCGCCGCCCGGCTTGTCCCTTTCGCCCCGGCCCCACCATGCTGGGCCGGTGAGCGCCGGGGCGAGTACCGACAGCAGCGACACCGACCGGTCCACCGCCGGGCGGCTCGCGGCGGCGGCGCTGGTCGCCGTGTCCGCGGTGGCCCTGTTCGGCTTCGAGCACCGTCCGGTGGGCTACCTGCTGATCGTCGCGGGCCTAGGGCTCGCCGCCGCGGTCGACCGGCTGCTGCTGCGCCATCTCGGGCTGATCGCGGCCGGCCTGATGATCATCAGCACGATGTCGCTGGAGGCCGATCTCAGCGACGCCGGGATGCTCCGGTTCACGGTGGTGCTCTCGCTGGCCGTGCTGGTGCCGCTGCTGGTGTCGCGCTTCTGGTTCGGCGAGGACATCATCCGCTTCCCGATGCTGACCGGGAAGCGCTGGAGCGGCTTCGAGTACGGCTACCTGGCGCTGGTCGTCGCCGCCGGGTACGTGATCCTGCCGGTGTACTTCATCGGCACCGGCGCGTACCAGAACTGGCCGGAGATCAGCACGGACAGCGAGATCGCCCGGCTGTTCGTCGGCGTCAACGCGGTCGGCCTCTGGGACGAGCTGTTCTTCATCTGCACGGTGTTCGCGCTGCTCCGGCGGCACTTCCCGTTCTGGCAGGCGAACCTGCTGCAGGCCACCGTGTTCGTGGCGTTCCTGTGGGAGCTGGGCTACCGCGGCTGGGGGCCGGTGCTCACGATCCCGTTCGCGCTGCTGCAGGGCTACATCTTCCAGCGGACGCGCTCGTTCACCTACGTGCTGACCGTGCACCTGACGTTCGACATCGTGATCTTCGGGATCCTGGTGCACGCCTACAACCCGGAGCTGTTCGACCTGTTCGTCACCAGCCCGCGCTGAGCGCCGTGATCAGGACCGGCCCAGCCGGTGCAGGCGCAGCGCGAGCTGCAGCTCCAGCGACCGCTCCGGGTCCTGCCAGCCGTCCCCGAGCAGCGACCCGATCCGGTCCAGCCGCTGCGCGACCGTGTTGACGTGCACGTGCAGCGCCCCGGCGGCGCGGGTCGGGCTGGCCCCGGCCGCGTAGTACGCCTCCAGGGTGCGCAGCAGCTCGCTGCCGCGGCGCTCGTCGTGCTCGGCGACCGGTCCGAGGATCCCGGTGACGTACCCGGCGACGTCGGGTCGCTCACCGAGCAGCAGCCCGGCGAACCCGAGCTCCGCGGCGGCCGCCGACTCCCCGGCCCGGTCCAGCGCGAGCAGCGCCTCCATCGACCGGCGGGCCTCGGCGAGCACCGGGCCGGCCCCGTCGGCCGGCCGGAACGGCCCCGCCGCGCCCACCGTCACCGCGGCGTCCGGGTCCTGCTCGGACGCCCGGCGGGCCAGCCGGGCGCCGGCCGCGGCCGGGTCCTCGCCGGGCAGCAGCACGACGACCGCGCCGTCCTGCTCCCCCACCAGGCCGGACCGCCCGCCCAGGGTCGCCGCCTCCCGGGCCAGCGCCCGCCGCCGGGCGGGATGGGTCCGGCAGACCAGCAGCACGTGCGGGCGGCGGACGGACACGCCCAGCGCGGCGAGCCGGGTCAGCGTCGCCGGGCGCGGCTCGCCGGCCGCCAGGAGCTCCGCCATCCCGTCGGCCCGGTCGCTCCGGTCGGTCTCGTCGGCGCGCTGGGTGAGCAGCAGCACGAGCGCGGTGACCATCGCGGCCCGCTCCACGATCCGCACCTGCCCGGGGGTCAGGCCGGGGGCCCGGCCGGGCTCGGCGAGCCCGCCGAGCAGCAGGGTGCCCAGGCGCTGCCCGCCGGCGATCACCGGCGTCACCCAGGCGCCACCGGCGCACGGCACCGGCACCGGGTGCCCCGAGGCGGCACCGGCCCGCCGCAGTGCCGCCGCGGCATCCAGGCCGGCCGGGACCGGTCCGTGCCGGGCGGCGGGCACGCCGTCCGGGTCCAGCACCGTCACCCAGCAGCCGAGCAGCCTGCCCAGCGCCTCGGCGAGGTCGTCGACGTCACCGCCCTCCAGCACGACGCCCGCGAACCGGTCGTGCGCGTCCGACGCCTCGGCGATCGCGGCGTGCGCACCGCGCAGCGCGTCCAGCGCGGTCGCGGTGTCGGTGAGCCGGCGGGCCTGCACCAGCGAGACGGCGGCCAGCGCAGCCAGCGAGCCGAGCAGGGCGGCGTCGTCGGCGGAGAACGGGCGGGCCGAGCGGTTGGCCGCGAACAGCACCCCGACGAACTCGTCATCGACCAGCAGCGGCGTGCCGCAGATCGCGACGATGCCCTCCTCCCGGACCGCGGTGTCGATCTCCTCGGTGTGCCGGTAGCGGTCGTCCCCGGCGTAGCGGCCGGTCCAGTGCGGGGTGCGGCTGGCCGCGACGAGCCCGCCGAGGCCAGCGCCCAGCGGGAGCCGCAGCGTCTGGAACCGGTGCGACACCGAGCCCGAGGTGACCCGCATGTAGGTGTCGCCGCGCTCGGAGTCGTAGAGGGTCAGGTACGCGATGTCGGTGCCGAGCAGCGCCCTGGCCCGCCGGACGATGGTGTCGAGCACCGAGCCGGTGTCCGACTCGGACGCGAGGTCCCGGGCGATCGCGACGAGCGCGGCCAGCTCGGACTCCCGGCGGCGGCCGGCGTCCATCGCGGCGCGGACCCGCAGCGCGAGCGCACCGGCCTCCGGTGCGGATCCGGACAGCTCGGCCGCGACCCGGGCCAGCTCCTCGGCGGGCGCGGCGCCGTCGGCCCGGTCGGCGAGCAGCCGGAGCAGGTCGAGGACGGTGCGCACCCGGTCATCCTGCCCGCGCACCGGGCTCCGGTCTCAGCCGGACTTCCAGGCCCCCGGCCTGCCGTACAGATCGCGCAGGTCGAGCAGGTGGTTGCGCATGGCGTCCTCGGCCTCGGCGGCCTCGCCGCGGGCGATGTGCTCGGTGATCTCGGCGTGGCAGGCGTCGACCTCGGCCCAGCGGTGCGCGGGGACCGCGGCCCGGTCCAGCCGGGTCCGCAGCACGTCGCCGACCGGCTGGCCCATCATCGTGAGCATCAGGTTCCCGGTCGCCATGAGCACCGTGGTGTGGAAGTCCATGTGCTCGACGAACCCGCTCGGGTCACGAGGATCGCGCGGCGCCGAGGCGGCCGCGCGCAGCGCCTCGATCGTCTCCGGCGCGGCCCGCTGCGCGGCCAGCCGGGCGGCGGCCGGCTCCAGCAGCAGCCGGGCCTCCAGCAGGTCGGCCATCCCCAGCCGCGGGGTCGCGACGAGCACGCCGAGCGCGCCGCCGACGTCCTCGACCAGCCGGGCCGGATCGGGCGCGGCGACGAACGAACCGCCCTGCACCCCGCGCCGGGTGTCGATCAGGTGCTGACTGGCCAGCACCCGCAGCGCCTCGCGGACGGTGGACCGGCTGACCCCGAACATGCCGGTCAGCTCGCTCTCGGCGGGCAGCCGCTCACCGGGTGCGAGCGCGCCGCGCATGATCTGCGAGCGCAGCTCGTCGGCGACCTGCCGGTAGGCCGGGCGGACCCGCTGCACCTGCAGCCGGGCCGTGGGTGCCTGCGGTGTCGCGGCGGCGTCGGCGGGACGTCCCGGACTCGGGCTCATGGTCACGCTCCGCGACGCCGGCGCGCTGGGGAGGGACTGAGATGGACTTCCGGACTGCTCCCACTCCCGGGCCACCGGGACGATCTCGGAGTCGACGAAGTCGCGCAGCGTCTCCCGGAAGAGGCGCTGCTCGTCGAGGCGGACTCCCCCGGCTTCGAGGTGACCGCCGACATCGGCAAGCTCGGCTACAAGGGCCCCGAGTCCTGCGAGGTCGTGCTCACCGACGTCCGGGTGCCCGCATCCCAGCTGCTCGGCGGGGTGCAGGGACGCGGCCTGCAGCAGGCGCTGTCGTCGCTGGAGACCGGCCGGATCAACATCGCCGCGCGCAGCGTCGGCATCGCCCAGCGCGCCTACGACGAGGCGCTGGGCTACGCCAGGGCGCGGACCGCGTTCGGCCGCCCGATCGGCGAGTTCCAGGCCGTCGAGCAGCGGCTCGCGCAGATCGCGGTGCGGCTGCAGGCCGCCCGGCTGATGACCTACTGGGCGGCGTCCCGGATGGACGACGGCGTCCGGATGGACACCGAGTCCGGGATGGCGAAGATCTTCGCCTCGGAGCAGGCCCTGGAGTGCGCGATCGACTCGATGCGCATCCACGGCGGCTACGGCTACTCCACCGAGTTCGAGGTGGAGCGGCTCTACCGGGACGCGCCGCTGATGTCCATCGGCGAGGGCACCAACGACGTGCTGCGCGGCGTCGTCGCGAAGGCGCTGCTGGCCGGGAAGGCGACCATCCGGTGAGCTCCCGCGACGAGACCGGCGAGCTGGGCGCGCTCGCCGCCCGGCTGGGCTACGCGCTCGACCCGGCGCAGGTCTCGGCGATGGCCGAGGCTGTCGCGGGCGCCGAACCCGCGGTGTCCGAGCTGCGCACGATCCCGGTTCCGCTCGCGGCCGCCGATCCGGCCGCCGGGGACCACTGGCTCCGCCCGCCCGCCGGTGCCGCGACGGCCGGCCTGCCCACCGGCGACGACCCGCTCGCCGCGGCGCTGCGGGACGCCTGGTCCGGCCGGGTGGCCGAATCGCTGGACCGGCTCGAACGGCTGCACGCCGAGCTGAACTGCACGATCCGGGTGCTGCGCGAGCGGGCGCTCGGGCAGCGGCCGGTGGACGGCCCGCTGACCGGCGTCCCGTTCGCGGTCAAGGACGTCATCGACGTCGCGGGTGTCCCGACGACGGCCGCCTCGCGCACCCGCGCCGACGCCGCCCCCGCAGCCGCGTCGGCGACCGTGGTGGCCCGGCTGGAGGCCGCCGGCGCCGTCCCGGTGTCGAAGGACGCGACCACCGAGTTCGCCGTCGGCGGGCCGCACCCGCCGCTGATCGGCGCCTGCCGCAACCCGTGGGACACCGGGCGCTGGGCGGGCGGCTCCTCCACCGGCACCGCCGCCGCGGTCGCCGCCGGGGTGGTGCCGTTCGGCCTGGGCACCGACGTCGGCGGCTCGGTCCGGCTGCCGGCCGCCTGGTGCGGGCTGACCGGGCTCAAGCCGACCGCCGGGGCGATCCGCGGACCGGTTCGGTGCCGCTGTCCTGGACCACCGAGACGATCGGCCCGCTGGCCCGCGACGCCCGCACCGTCGGGCTCGTGTTCGGACTGCTCCGCGGCCCGGACGGGCTGGACCCGCGGGCCGGCGAGCTGCCGCCGCTGCCGCCGACCGGTGTGCCGGCCGACCTGCGCGGGCTGCGGATCGCCCGCCCGGGCGGCTACCTCACCGAGCTGTGCGACGGCGCCGTGCGGGCGGGGGTGGACCATCTCGTCGACGTGCTCACCGGGGCCGGCGCCGAGATCGTCGCCGGGGAGATCGCCGCCCAGTCCCGCGCGACGATGCTCGGCAATCTCACCGGGGCGCCCGGCCTGGCCCTGCCCACCGGGTTCGCCCCGGACGGCTGCCCGGTCTCCGCGCTGCTGATCGCCCGCCCGCACGACGAGATCACCGCGCTGCGGGTGGCGGCCCTGTTCCAGGACCGCACCGAGCACCACAGCCGCCGGCCGCCGATCGCGGACCGGATCGGCGACCCCTTCCCACCGGCATACGTCTGACTTATTCTCCCTCTCGATCTGGAGGCCACCGATGCCCCTGAGCCCGGCACCACCGCGTACCGGCACGCTGGCCGCGACGGTCGGCGGGTTCGCCGCCCGCACCACCCTCGACGACATCCCGGCCGACGTCCTGGAGCGGGCCCGGCACCTGGTGCTCGACGCCGTCGGGCTGGCGTTCGCCTCCACCTCCCACCCGTTCTCCGGGGTCGCGCTGCGGGGCGCTCACCGCGTTCGGCGGGGCCGGCGAGCAACCGGTGCTCGGCCTGGCGGATCGGCTCCCGGCCCGGGACGCCGCGGTGCTCAACGGCGTGCTGATCCACGGCATGGACTTCGACGACACGCACATCCCGGCGGTCACCCACGCCTCGGCCGCCGCGCTGCCCGCGGCCCTGGCCGCGGCGATCGCCGCCGGCGCCGACACCCGAGCGCTGCTGCTGGCCTACGTGCTCGGCGTCGAGGTGTCGGCGCGGGTCGGGATCGGCGGGGCCGGCGGGTTCCACGACGTCGGCTTCCATCCGACCGCCGTCGCCGGGGCCTTCGGGGCCGCCGTCGCGGCGGGCAAGGTCTCCGGGCTGGACGCCGCCGGGATCACCACCGCCCAGGGCGTGGTCGGCTCGATGAGCGCCGGGCTGCTGGAGTTCCTGGCCGACGGCTCGTGGACCAAGCGGCTGCACCCGGGCTGGGCGGCGATGTCCGGGCTGACCGCGGCCGGGTTCGCGAAGGCGGGCTGGAGCGGGCCACCCGCGGTCTACGAGGGCCGGTTCGGCCTCTACAACACCCACCTGGCCGGACGGGACACCCGGCCCGAGGCGGTCGGCGCCGGCCTGGGCGAGACCTGGGAGCTGATGCGAGGTCGAGCTGGCCGACGGCCGGGTGCTCCGGCACCGCGAGCAGGTCAACCGCGGTCACGAGGAACGACCGCTGGGCAACGACGAGATCGTCGCCAAATTCCGCGGGACGATCGGCCGGGCCGCACCGGACGCCGTCGCCGACCGGGCAGGAGGCCGTGCTGGGACTCGGCGACGCGACCCCGGCCGCCGACTTCGCCGAGGCGTGCCGTGGCTGACCGCCCGGTGCAGGTGGGGGTGTTCCTCACCCACCAGCAGCCCGCCGGACGTGATCCGCAGGCCGCCCCGGACGACCGGCTGCGGCCGGTCCGCGACGCCCGGGTCTACGCCGACCCGGGGGCAGGACCGTGTCCTGCCCGGAAACGAGTCGTTCCGGGCCGGTTACGACGACCTCGCCCGGGACCGGTTCGTGGTGGGCTCGCCGCGGTCACCGAACGGATCAAGCTCTACGCCTCCACCGCAGTGCTCACGCTGCCCCCGGCGCTGGTCGCCCGGATGGCGACCACGATCGACTCGATCGCACCTGGCCGGTTCGGCATCAACATCGTCTCCGGCTGGGCCAAGGGCGAGTACGAGCAGATGGGCCTGTGGCCGGGCGACGACTACTTCGGCTACCGCTACGACTACTCCACCGAGTACGTGCGGATGCTGCGCGACCTATTCGTGACGGGCCGCTGCGACCTGCAGGGCGAGCACTTCACGATGAACGACTGCGTGCTGTCCCCGCTGCCGTCCGGGCACGTGGACATCGTCTGCGCCGGGCAGTCCGAGCGGGGGATGCGGATGGTCGCCGAGTACGGCGACTACAACTTCGTACTCTCCCCCGGCGTCAACGACCTGGAGGTCTACCGGGAGTCCACCCAGCGGCTCGCGAAGGCCGCCGAGGCGACCGGGCGGGACGTGGGGTCGCTGCCGCTGTTCATGGCGATCATGGCCGAGACCGACGAGGAGGCGCAGGCCAAGTGGGCCTCCTACAACGCGGGCGCGGACGCCGCCGCGCTCGGCTACATGTCCGACGAGGGCAGCAAGGACGCCACCGCGGACGACTCCGGCACCGCCCGGACGATCAACCTCCCGGAGGGCGCGGTCAACTTCAACATGGCCACCCTGGTCGGCAGCTACGAGACCGTCGCCCGGCAGATCGACCAGGTCGCCACGATGCCCGGAGTGAAGGGGATGATGTTCACCTTCGACGACTTCGAGCAGGGCGTGCACGACTTCGGCACCCGGGTGAAGCCGCTGCTGGGCTGAGCCGTCGGGGTCGCCGCGGGGGCTCAGTCGCGCCAGCGGCGCTCGTAGCGTTCCTGGGCCGCCGCCCGGTCGGCCGCGCCGGCGGCGGCCCGGACGGCCGCGGCGTGTCCCACCGGGTAGCCGGCCTTGGCCACCCGGTGCTCGACCGACTCGTACATGTAGGCGACCGAGTAGAAGTATCCGAGCAGCGCCCCGGCCAGCACCGACAGCGCCTTGACGTAGGGCGGGCCGGGGATCAGCAGGTACAGCGCGACCCCGATCGGCAGCAGCTGCACGGTGACCCGGGCGAGATGGCGCAGCTGCCAGCTCGGCGCGCTCACGTCGTGCAGCACCCAGCTACGGTGCCGGGCCGGGAGCGCCGCGCCGTAGGCGTAGAGCAGCCAGCGCAGCGGATCGGGCCGGATCGGCTCATCCACGGTTGGACCCCCAATTCTTGGTGCCCCAACAATGTACGATGCGGGATGTGGCGAGCGCATCCCCGGGTGACCAGGACGACCTTCTCCGGCTGGACCGGCAGGTCTGCTTCGCGCTCGCGGTCGCGGCGCGGAACGTGATCGCGTTGTACCGGCCGCTGCTCGAGCCGATGGGCCTGACCCATCCGCAGTACCTGGTGCTGCTGGCGCTGTGGGAGCGCTCGCCGCGCTCGGTCGGCGAGCTGGCCGAGGAGCTCGCCCTCGATCCGGGCACGCTGTCGCCACTGCTCAAGCGGCTGGAGGCGGCCGGACTGGTGGACCGGCGCCGGGTCCCCGGCAACGAGCGGACCCTCGCGGTGACGCTCACCGAGGACGGCCGCGCGCTGCGCGCCCGCGCCGAGGCGATCCCGCCCGCGATCGTCGAGCGGCTCGGCATGCCGCTGTCCGAGCTGGAGGACCTGCGCGCCGTGCTCGACCGGGTGATCCGGGCCTCCCGGCGCCGGGAGCCCTAGGCGAACGACGCGACCGGATCGCCGAGGGCGCCGTCGTCGGGCACCACGCCGAGCCGGGCCCGGTCGGCACCCGGATGCGACCGGCCTCGACCCGGACCGGGTTCGCCGGGTCGTAGTGGACCTTCGTGAAAGGGTTCGGCGATCCACACGCCGTCGAGCAGGCGGGGATGCACGGTGGCGGCCACGTGCACGCAGGCCGCGGCGATGATGTCCCCGCCCCAGGAGTCGTCGCAGGTGTGCGGCAGCGAGCGCGCCTCACAGACGTCGCGGACGGCCGCCATCGCACCCAGCCCACCCGGCCGGGTCACCTAGAGGCCGAACCCGTCGCTGATCCCGAGCGAGATCGCCCGCAGCACCTCGCCGAGGTCCTCGGCGCTCGCCGGCACGCCAGGACCCCGCGCTCTCTACCGGCGGCGCCATGCCACCGCCCGACGAGCGGGGGCTACGAGTTCTACTGGCTGACCCTGCGCCGGCACGGGCTCACCCGGCTCAGCGGCATGTCCTACCTCGTCCCGCCGACCACGATGCTCTGGGCGTGGCTGATGTTCGGCGATCCCGTCGGCCTGCGCGCGGTCACCGGCCTGGGCCTCTGCGCGCTGGCCGTCGCCCTCGTCCATATCGGACCTCGGCCGGGCCTGAACACGCCGGGCACCGGGTACGGCGTCACGTGCGGGGCAGGCCGACCGTGTACGCCGTCATCGACAGCGAACCGTAGGCGTAGCCGTCCACCAGCACCTCGGGCCGCTCGCCACGGTCCGCCGACGCCACCCCGGCCAGGTACAGCGCCGGGATGAAGTGGTCCGGCGTCGGGACGGCGAGCCGGTAGTCGCGGTGCGCGTCCAGCGTCGCGAACTCCGCGGGCCGGTCGAGCATCAGCTCCTGCGCCGCCTCGTCGAACCGGCGGGCCCAGTCGAACCCGGTGTCCGGCCGCGCCCGGTCGACGCCGCCGAGGTTGTGCACGACGTTGCCGCTGGCCACGATCAGCACCCCGGTCCCGCGGAGCCGGGCCAGCTTCGCGCCGAGCTCCAGGTGGTAGCCGAGCGGCTCGTTCGCGTTGATCGCGAGCTGGACGACCGGGATGGAGGCGTCCGGGAACGCGTGCACCAGCACCGACCAGGTCCCGTGGTCGATGCCCCAGCTGTCGGCGTCCGCCCCGACCCAGGTGGGCCGCACGATCTCGGCGATCTCGTCGTACAGCTCCGGCGCGCCGGGCGCCGGGTACTGCACCGCGAACAGCTCGGGCGGGAAGCCGAAGAAGTCGTGGATGGTGCGTGGGCGCGGCATCGCCGTGACCGCGGTGGCCTGGATGTACCAGTGCGCGGAGACCACCAGGATCGCCCGCGGCCGCGGCACCGCCGCGCCGAAGGCCCGCCAGGCATCGGTGTAGCGGTTGGTCGCCAGTGCGTTCATCGGGCTGCCGTGCCCGAAGAACGCGGCCGGCATCAGGTCCTGGGTCACCGACCGAGTCTACGGCGTGCCACCGGGCCGCTCATCAGTTCTGTGGAGCGCCGTTGACGGGCCCCGTGCGGAGCACGACGAACCGGCCGAACCCGGCACCAGCCGGTGACTCTCCGCTCACGTTCGTGGAGGACCACGTGTCCAAGGCCGGAATCTTCGGCACCGTCCTGCTCGTCGCCGGTGTCGTCTACGCGTGCTCCGGTCCCGGGGACACCGGGACGGACACCGAGATCGACACCGCGATCGACACCGAGATCGACACCGCGGCGGCGATCCCGCCGGCGACGGCACCCGCGGTCCCGGCGGGATCGGCGGCCGGTGCCGTCGGCGGGACCGGTGCCGCGGGCGCGACCGCCGGCACGTCGCGGACCGGCTTCGGCGTCGACCCGGACACCGTCGTCGTCACCTCGGTGACCGACGGCGACACCTTCCGGGTCGGCGAGCGCCGGATCCGGGTGATCGGCATCGACTCCTGCGAGGCGGGCACCACCGGCGGCGACGCCGCGACCGCCGCCGCACGCAGGCTGCTCGGCACCGGGACGGTGACGCTGACCCGCGAGCCGGGCGTGGATCTCGACCGGTTCGGCCGCGAGGTCCGCTACGTCGCGACGTCCGCCGGTGACTTCGGCCGGCTGATGGTCCCGGCCGACCACACCGGGGTCTACCGGGGCGGCAACAACGCCTCGGCGTCCTACCTGGGTGGGCTGACCGGGCTCGACCGCGGGCGCAGCTGCGGCACCTCCACCGCCGGGACTGCTCCCGCGACCGGCACAGCACGCTCCACCCCTGCCCCGGCGGCCACCCGGGCGCCCGCGACGACGGCGCCGCTGCAGGCCGCCGCGGACCGCGGCGCCCCAGCGCACCGCGGCGCCGCAGCCCGCGGTGCAGGCGCCGCCGCCCGCGCCGTCCGGCGGTGGCGGGGTGTACTACAAGAACTGCTCCGCGGCGCGGGCCGCCGGTGCCGCCCCTGCGAGTGAGCCCGGCCGCTACCGTCGACGCTGTGCTGATGACCGCCGACGCCGCCGTCCTGCTCCTGGTCGATCTCCAGCAGCGGCTGGCCCCCGCGATCCACCGGGGCGACCGGGTGATCGACCGCACCGCCCGGCTCGCCGAGGCCGCGTCCCTGCTCGGGGTGCCGGTGCTGGCCACCGAGCAGGTGCCGGACAAGCTCGGCCCGACCGTCGAGCGGCTGGCCGGCTACCCACACCTGGTCACCCACAAGTCGTCGTTCGGCGCGGAACCGGGCGGGCTGGTGCCGCCCGGCCGCTCGGAGGTGGTGGTGACCGGGATGGAGGCGCACGTGTGCGTCCTGCAGACCGCGCTGCGGCTGCTCGCCGACGGGCACCGGGTGCTGTTCGTCGCCGACGCCGTCGGCTCCCGCGACCCGGACGACCGGTCCGCCGCGCTGGACCGCGCGCGGGCCGCCGGCGCCGAGATCGTCACCTCGGAGATGGTGCTGTTCGAGTGGCTGCGCGACGCGACCCACCCGCGGTTCCGCGAGGTGCAGAAGCTCCTGAAGTGACGGCGGGCCCGGACCCCCGGTCCGGGCCCGCCGCGGGAGGTCAACCGCGCAGGCTCCCCAGCCGCGCGGCCGCCTCGGCCCGGAACCGCTCGACGTTGCCGAGCTTCACGTCCTCGTAGCCGCGCACCAGACCGGCGGTCTCCGCGACCGCGACCACGCCGTCCACCGTGCCCGGCTGCAGCGCGTCCAGCGCGGTGCGCACCAGCGCCTGGTACTCGCCGACCAGCTCCCGCTCGATCCGGCGGACCCCCGCGTAGCCGAACACGTCCAGCGCGGTCCCGCGCAGCCGCCGCGCGGCGCGCAGCGCCCGGAACGCGGGGCCGGCCACCCGGCCGTCGAGCCGGATCTTGCGGTCCATCCCGAGCGCGCGCAGCACCGGCGGGTGCAGCATCACCGTCACCCGGGCGTCGGCACCGTACACGTCCTCCCGGCGGGCGACCTCGACCGGGTCCAGGTGCAGCCGGGCGACCTCGTACTCGTCCTTGTACGCCATCAGCGTGTGCAGCCCGCGGGCGTAGGCGCGGGCGATCCGGGCACCGGCGGCCTCGCCCGCGCGGGCGGTCGCGATCGCCGCGACCCGGCGGACCTCCTCGGCGTAGCGGGCCGCGTACCCGGCGTCCTGGTAGCCGGTGAGATCGGCGATCCGGGTGGCCAGCTCGGCCTCCAGACCGGTCTCGACGTCGGCACCGGCGGCGACCGACGCGGCGAGCGCGGCGGACTCCGCGTCGACGGCTATGGTGGCCCGCTGCGGCCCGGCCAGCGCGGCCCGGACCGCCGCCGGATCGAGGGCGGCCGCGCGGCCCCAGCGGAACGCGGTGAGGGTCCGCTCGACGGCGGCGCCGTTCACCCGGATCGCCGCCTCGATGGCCTGCTCGGACACCGGCAGCACGCCGTGCTGGTAGGCGGCGCCGAGCAGCAGCATGTTGGCCGGGAGGTGGTCGTCGAACAGCGCCTCGGAGATCGTCTGGGCGTCCACGGTCAGCAGGTCGCGGGTGGTCCGCGCGATCCTGTCGACGGCGTCGTCGGTGGAGCCGGGCAGCACGACCCGGCCGGTGACCATGGCCGCGGTCGGCACCAGCGAGGTGTTGACGACGGCGACCGTGTGCCCGGGCCGGGCGACCGCCAGGTTGGCGTCGGTGGCGGCACCGACCAGGTCCATCCCGATCAGCACGTCGGCGGTGCCCCGGGAGGCGCGCAGGATCCCGTCCACCGGCTCCTTGGAGATCCGGACGTCGGACACGACCGGCCCGCCCTTCTGGGCGAGGCCGACCTGCTCCAGCCCGGCCGCGCACAGCCCGTCCAGGTGCGCGGCCATCTGCAGCACCGCCGACGCGGTGACGACGCCGGTGCCGCCGATCCCGGGCATCCGGATCAGCGTGGAGTCGGCGCCGACCCGCGGCTCGGGATCGGTCAGGGTGACCGGCAGCGCCGGGATCTCGCGGCGGCGCGGGGTCCCCGGCTCCACCATCAGGAACGACGGGCAGTCGCCCTTCAGGCAGGACAGGTCGGAGTTGCAGGACGGCTGGTGGATCCGGGTCTTGCGGCCGAGCTCGGTGTCCACCGGCAGCACAGACAGGCAGGTTGACTTGTCGCCGCAGTCGCCGCAGCCCTCGCACACCCGCTCGTTGATCACGACCTTCTCGGCCGGGGTCGGGAGCTTCCCGCGCTTGCGCAGCCTGCGCTCCTCGGCGGCGCACCGGTCGTCGTGGATGAGGACGGTCACGCCGTCGACCGCGGCCAGCTCGGCCTCGGCGGCGGGGAGCTCGTCGCGGTGCCGCAGCGAGGCGATCGGGTCCAGGGTGATCCCGCGGTAGCGCTTCGGCTCGTCGGTGGTGACGACGATCCGCCGCACCCCCTCCAGCGCGAGCGACCGGGTGATCCCGGGGACGCCCATCCGTCCCTCGGCGCGCTGCCCGCCGGTCATGGCGACGGCGTCGTTGTAGAGCAGCTTGTAGGTCATCGTGACGCCGGACGCGACCGCCGCCCGGATCGCCAGCGACCCGGAGTGGTGGAAGGTGCCGTCCCCGAGGTTCTGCACGAGGGTGCGGTCGTCGGTGAACGGCGCCAGCCCGAACCACTGGGCGCCCTCGCCGCCCATCTGGGTCAGGCCGATCTGCCTGCCCCGGTGGCCGCCGTCCAGCGCGATCATCGCGTGGCAGCCGATGCCGACGCCGACCAGCGTGTCGTCGGAGGTCCGGGTGGAGGTGTTGTGCGGGCAGCCGGAGCAGAAGTACGGCGTGCGGGCGCCCAGGTCACCGGCCTTCGCCAGGCCCAGCTCGATCCGGGACGGCCGCGGCGGCGCGAGCGCGTCGAGGCGGGCGCGGGCGGCCGCGGGCAGCTCCGCGCCGGCGGCGGTGAGCCGGGCGGCGACGGCGCGGGCGACGTCCTCGGCGGAGAGCTGGCCGCGGGCGGTGAGCAGCGGCCGCTGCCGGTCGTCGCGCCGGCCGGTGATCACCGGCTGCTGCGCGCGGCCGTAGAGGGCGTCGCGCAGGTGCCCCTCCAGGAACGGGACCTTGTCCTCGACGACGAGCACCTCGGCCAGGCCGTCGGTCAGCGCGGCGAGATCGTCGCGGTCGATCGGGAACGGCATCGCGAGCCGGATCAGCCGGATCCCGAGCGCGTCGAGGTCGCCCTCGCCGAGCCCGAGATCGTCGAGCGCCCGCAGGACGGTGGCGTAGCCGGTGCCGGAGGCGAGCACGCCCAGCCGGGGACGGCGGGCGTCGAAGGCGATGCGGTTCAGCCCGGTCTCGCGGGCGTACTGGCGGGCCAGGTCGAGACGCCGGGTGAGCAGGTCGTGCTCGGCGTCCACGGCGGCCGGGCCGACCAGCGCGCCGGCCTGAGCGCGGTCGGTGGCCGGCGGGTGCGGGATGCCGAGCAGCTCCGGGCGCAGCGCGCCGAGATCGACGGTGGACGACGCGTCGGCGACGTCGGCGATGATCTTCAGGCCGGTCCAGAGGCCGGTGGCCCGGGAGAGCGCGACGGCGTGCAGCCCGAACTCGACGACCTCGGACACCGAGCCGGGCGCGAGCAGCGGCATGGCGAGGCTCTGCGCGATCGGCTCGCAGGAGCTGGGGACGGTGGACGATTTGCAGGACGGGTCGTCGCCGATGATCGCGACCGCGCCGCCGAGCCGGGCGGTGCCCGCGAGGTTGCCGTGCCGGATCGCGTCCGCGGCCCGGTCCAGGCCGGGGTTCTTGCCGTACCAGTAGCCGACGACGCCGTCGTGCCTGCGTCCCGGGAGGGCGTCGAGCAGCTGGGTGCCGGCCACGGCGGTGGCGGCGAGCTCCTCGTTGAGGCCGGGCCGGAACACGATCCGGGCCGGGTCGAGATGGCGGGCGGCGCGGCCGAGCTCGGCGTCCAGGATGCCCAGCGGCGAGCCCTGGTACCCGGAGACGAACGAGGCGGTGTCCAGTCCGCGGGCGGCGTCCAGCCGGGCCTGCTCCAGGGTGAGCCGGACGAGAGCCTGGATCCCGGTCATCGGGGCACGGCCGCGGTCGGAGACGTACTTGTCGTCGAGCACGGTGGTGGTGGCGGTGCGGGCGTCGCTCGGGCCGTTCATGGACGCGGCTCCTCGGTGAGTCGGGTGCGGCTGCGAACAGGACAACGTGACCGCGGCCACCCGCGCAACGTCCGGCGGCGAACTCGGCCCGCAGACGCAACGGATACGCTCCGGACGACCGATCTGCGACGTTCCGTTGCGTGGGGGCAGCATGCAGGAGCTCGACGACATCGACCATTCGCTGCTCCGGCTGCTGCACGAGGACGGCCGCCGGACCTTCGCCGACATGGCCGCGACGGTCGGTCTGTCCACGGCCGCGGTGAAGCGCCGGGTGGACCGGATGCGCGAGTCCGGGGTGATCACCGGGTTCACCGTGCAGGTGGACCACAAGAAGCTCGGCTGGGCGGTCGAGGCGTTCAGCGAGATCCGCTACGCGGGGACGGCGAGCATCTCCGACATCGTCGAGTCGGCGGCCCGCCAGCCGGAGGTGCAGGCCGTCTACACCCTCGCCGGGGACCTGGACGCGCTCGTACAGGTCCGGGTGCGCGATCTCGCGCACCTGCAGGAGGTGATCGACCGGATCCGGCGCAGCGGGACCGTCACCGGCACCCGGACGCTGATGGTGCTGGGTCGCTGGACCCGCGGATGAGCCCGCCGGGCCGGGCCGGGTCAGCCGGTCCGGGTCAGCCGGTCCGGGTCAGCCGATCCGGGTCAGCCGGTCCGGGTCAGCCGGTCCGGGTCAGCCGGGCCGGGTCAGCCGATCCGCACGGTGGCGGCGCGCGGTCCGGCGGCGACGACGATCCAGGCCCAGCTGACGAACAGGACGCTGATCGCGAGCACCGTGACCACCAGCCCCGGCCCGATGTCGGCGCCGGCCGCCGTCTGCCGGGACCAGACCGCCCACAGCCCGGACAGCGCGCCGATCCCGCAGGCCGTCGCCGCGGTCCAGGCGAGCGGCCAGTACCGGGTGAACAGGGCGAGCGCCGAGGCGACCAGCCCGGCCACGACGACGATCGTGAACAGCCGCGGCAACGGCCCCATGTCGACGTGTCCGGTGAGGATCTGCCAGCCGTCCGCGCGGACCGACCACGGCATCAGCAGCGACGCGGACACCGCCGCCACCGCCGCACCCACGACGACCGCCGCCGGGCCCGGGTCGATCCAGCGCTCGACCCGCCAGGCGATCCGGGTCAGCTCGTCGGACAGCTCCGGTGCCGCCACGGTGCGGGAGGTGCGCCGCTCGCTCATCCGGTCCTCTCCTGTACACCGCGGGACTGTCGTGCGAACCGTTGTGGGGGAAGCGTACCCACCCGCCCGGGGTTCCCGGGGGCGCGCGTCTCCCCCGCTGGTCGTGGGGTGCAAGGCGGAGGGCTCGCGTGGACATGGACGTGTCGCTTCCGGGGGCTCGTGGACCGGATCAGGTCTGCCCTGCCTCGGACTCCCCGGGGTTCGGACTCGCCGGGTTCCGCCTGACCGGGTTCTGTCCGCCACCGGTTTCGTCCGCCCCGGACGGTCGGGCCGGGTTCCGTCCGGCCGGCACGTTCCGTCCTCCCCTGCCGCGCCGCCGGACGCCGTGTCCCGGATGTTCCCTCAGGCAGCCCGGGTGCTGCAGCGGCACGCGGCACCCTGCTGGCAGCCGCACCCGCAGGTGGCCGGGCAGCCGCAGGCCGATCTCGGCGCAGCCGCGATCGCCGGCTCGGACGCCGCGCAGCAGCCACCGCTGTGGCAGGTCAGCTCGGGAACCGCCGGGACGGCTGGCTCGGGCGGGTCCGGTAGCGCGATCCCCAGCGAGGCCAGCACTGGGGTGACGACATCCGGCACGTCACCGATCGGGCGCACCCGGCCGAGCCGGGTCACCCGTTCCGCGCTCGCGGCGTAGCGGCGGCACTCGTCGCACCCCGACAGGTGTGCGTCGGCGTCCGTCCGCTCCGCCGGGGTGGCCTCGTCGTCCAGGGACGCGGACACCACGTCGCGGCACTGCTGACAGTCCATACCCTCACTGTCGTCCACTGGGCCCGTTCGGTTCCATCCGGCCCCGATCCGGTGCGGATCCGCGATGTGTTCCGCGCTACCTCGCGAAGATCTGCGACTCGTCGGCGAACGCCTTGAACTCGAGCTTGTTCCCGGCCGGGTCGGTCAGGAACATGGTCCACTGCTCCCCCGGCTCGCCCGCGAAACGCTGGTACGGCTCGATGACGAACCGGGTACCCGCCGCCCGCAGGCGCTCCGCGAGCTCGTGGAAGGCCGGGACCGGGAGCACGAGGCCGAAGTGCGGCACCGGGACGTCGTGCCCGTCCACCGGGTTGTGGGCCGGCGGCGTCGTGCGCGGTGCGACGTGTGTGACGACCTGGTGGCCGTGGAAGTTCCAGTCGACCCAGCTCGCCGACGAGCGGCCTTCGGGCAGCCCCAGCACGTCGCCGTAGAACCGGCGGGCCGCGGCCAGGTCGTCCACCGGGACGGCCAGGTGGAAGCACGGACGGACATCGGTACTCATCAGGCGCCTCTCCGGGTGGAAGGATCCGAGAGGTACCTCAGGGCTGTCCGGGCCAGCCCCGACGACCCTCAGGTACCTCGCGCGGGCGATGCTGAACGCAGAAATGCCCCGGACCGAAGTCCGGGGCATCCCCACAAAAGTTGAATGTCGGCAGCGACCTACTCTCCCACACCCTGTCGAGTGCAGTA